>NZLE01000015.1 GCA_002692605.1 Opitutia bacterium | reverse complement strand
TTCGTCTTCACCGACAACTTGACCATAAACGGCAAATTGAGCATCAAAAGGTCGCCACCTTAAGTCAAGACCTGCCAATTGATTTCCCGGTTCCCTGGAAAGATCATTATTTCCGGTATTGGCACCATAATTATCTTGGCTCAAAAAGGCATCCACAAAAGTACTTAAACCTTGAGGGCGACCTTGCCCGCCCAATTGAATCACTCGAAAAAAACCAAGCTCAAGACCATCTAGGATGGTTGGGCTCAGATCACACCTCATACCCCACAGCAAAGGGTTGGGAACGTGCCTTTCCTCTTCCATCCGCCCAACAAAACTTTGGAANCTCCATGGGCCCAACCAGGAAAGCCATTTCGATTCGAAGGGTTCCGGCATTCTTCGTTCGATCGAAATCGTGGGAATTGGACGAGCATTCGAGGAAAGAATCAAACTGCCATCCCACCCNGGTCCCCACCACCTGTCNANCTGNCCCANAGTNGCAGACCAATTCCCTAGGCGAGCTGCAAGATAGGAACCATCCAAGGATAAGCCTTCGTCCATTCTGCCTTTCCAATCCTTCTCCATGCCATAGAAGGCATTNATCGAGAGTTTTGCCGCAAAANGATCATTCATCCATGACAATGAGACATTCGTAGCAAAATCCGAGTGGGGTTTCGGACCGAANCCTCTTGCGACCATTTGGTCATTCGAAAAACCAAGGGTTGATGTAATCGGAGACCACCCCGATCTATTTTCCGCTTTAATTTTCTCCTCCAATAGCGAGTGCCCCNAAAAGGGTTTCCCTCCATCGGGATCATCATCGCTGAGCGCGCCAAGGTTCAAAGGCCAATTATTTTGAATCCCCAACAGGTTTGACTCATCCCCAAGCATCCTAATTTCATGTCGA
The DNA here is from genome assembly GCA_002692605.1 of Opitutia bacterium. Classification (GTDB taxonomy): domain Bacteria; phylum Verrucomicrobiota; class Verrucomicrobiia; order Opitutales; family Seribacteraceae; genus Seribacter. The sequence goes on along the minus strand of NZLE01000015.1, from coordinate 5,578 downwards.
ATGAATGGATCATTGGGGGCAAGAAAAGGTTCTCCCCATAGGGGTGCACTCACCAAGGCAAGAAATAGCTTCAAGTTTTTATGCATGGCAAATGGTGATTCTGAATACACTTATTTACCAATATGNTTNCTGAATTCACAGAGCAATTCGAAATAAAGAGCTTTTGGCTCGCCCATCCCTATGACTATTGATATTCAAATCAAAGCGAACATGGAGGACGATCCGTTATTTAGAAGAATCAGGCAACACGCCGAACTGAGGCTCACCTTCAACGCCGGACAATCNGACAAGCAGCGNCTTGTGCAAATCAAGGATTTCATGAGATTGGAAAGGGAGATGTTGCTTCGCTATCACCAAAAGGGAGATTCCGGTTTACGACTCACCAGGGCCCGCTCGGTCATCATGGACGTATTGATTCANAATCTTTTCGAATATGCGATGGAAATCGCCGAAGACANCATTGGTAAAACCAAACCCATGTGCGTCATGGCGACCGGTGGATATGGNCGCGGCGAACTCAGTCCCCACAGTGACCTGGACATTATGTTTCTCTATCCCAAAAGCTCAGTGGGCAAATCCCTCGAGTTGCTCAAGGAAACCATGACTCGAGAAATTCTTTATCCTCTNTGGGACACGGGGATGAAAGTTGGCCATGCCTCCAGGGAAATCAAGGAGGCGCTGATCGAATCTCAAAAGGATATCCGCAACAAAAATTCCATGCTGGATGCNCGCTTTCTCTGTGGGGAGAGAAAAGTGGCTAAAAAATTCANGGACCGCTTTCGGAAGTTTTGCAGAAACACAAATCCNCTTCAGTATCTGCAGGAACTCCANAAGCACCAAATGCAAAGAAGAAAGGAGAAAGGCAGTACNGTCTTCCTNCAAGCGCCTGACGTCAAGAACGGCGTCGGCGGATTAAGNGATTATCAGGGAGTTCTNTGGATGGCTCGGGTCAAATTCGAAGTCTCNGGACTTGAAGGTTTGGTAAAAAGGAAATACCTCACCGAACAAGAGGCAAAGACTTTGGAAGAGGCTTACTCCTTTCTCCTTCGAGTGAGGAACGAATTGCACTTCAAAAGCAAACGCCCCGTCGACCTGCTTCATTTGGAAAAACAACCCGAAGTTGCCCTAGGCTTGGGGTATGAGGAGGAAGATATCTTTCGTAGAGTGGAACTCTTCATGGGAGATTATTATTCCAAGGCTCGAACCATCAACCAGNTGTCCGTAATTCTNGAGCAAAGGATGCTCAGTTCGACAAGNGGGGCAACTTCTAAAATCAGCTTCAGTAAAGTTCTTAAAGCCTACCAGGCGCCTCCCGTTCAGAACATCGATGGATTCGAACTCAGGGATGGGGAGTTATGCGTTCAAAACCCTGAAGTGTTTGATGAGGATCCGGAGCGATTAATCCGCTTGTTTAGGCATTCTCAACGCTTGGGCGCCAAACTTTCTCCCAATCTTCGTTCCATGGTTCGCAATCGGTTGTCACTCATTGACTCGACTCTGATCAATTCNTCCTCCGCCAACGTAACCTTTCGCTCCATCATGCAGGAAATCGGAAACGTCAGCTCAACTCTCTGCGAAATGCATGAATTGGGCGTTTTGGGCCGTTTCGTTCCCGAGTTCGGGAGATTGACCTGCAAAGTCCAACACGACCTTTATCACAGGTTNACTGCTGACATCCACGTTCTTCACTGCATAACGGTCCTCGATGAAATTTTTCAGGGAAAGAACGAATCGGCCCCTCATTATCTGGAGGCGTTACGAAAAAACGAAGTTCCCGGATTGCTTTATCTGATTCTTTTTCTGCATGACTTGGGGAAAGACCAAGGTCCNAAAGGACATTGTGAAAGAGGCGTCGAAATTGCCAACCATATGATGGACCGGTTGGGAATTGCGGATGAAATGCGCGACCGCATTCTTTTCGTGATTCGCAATCACCTTGAGATGGTCCGATACGCGAACAAATTCGATCTTGATGATCCCGAAGTGATTGATGCCTTCGCCAATTTCATCGAAGGAGAGCAAAGGCTGCGATTTCTCTACGTTCACACCTACTGTGACGCGAACGCAACCGCTCCCGACCTTTGGAATGACCACAAGGAGGAACTGCATTCNCATCTCTTCACGAACACTCTGGCCGTGCTTGAAGGGAAACGGGCGCTCAAGGATCCCAACACTCTNAAGGACGCATACAAGAGCATGGTGGTCGACGGAGTTCCGAAAGANGAAATCATGAACCATTTGGAGCAAGTTCCAATACGCTATTTCGCTCATACCGGAANGGAAGAAGTAGCCTTGCATGTGGANATGGTTCATCGATATGGAAGCAANGGCTCCCAATCCCCCAATCCGGTTATCAATTGGAGAAATGANNTGCGTCGCTCCCTCACTATTGTGGATATCGTCACCAAGGACCGATCCAGTCTGTTNGAAAAAATCACCGGAGCATTCTCCGTGGCCAGTCTCAACATTCTTGGAGCGCGNGCGGTTACCAGGAAAGATGGNTTGGCGATCGANGTTTTTTACGTCGAGGACGAAAAGAGCGGAGTGGTCAATAACCCAAAAACCCGAGANCTTTGCGAATCTTCCATTCAATCCTTTCTCNCCGGCGAGAGCACCCCCGAGAAGCTTATTTCGGAAAAAAGAAAGAAGACGGACCGAAGCCGCCTGTTTTCGAATGAGGAAAAACTCGGGCAAAAAATNCCTCCCCGCGTCGACGTTTATCGCGACGTTTCCCTGGGTCGAACCATTGTCGAAGTTCGGGCCGCAGATAGGGTTGGCCTTTTGCATGTCATTTCCAAAACCATTTCACGTTGCGGATTCAGCATCAAATTCGCGCGAATTGCGACCGAACAGGGAATTGCCACGGANGTCTTCAACATTGAACCTGATAATGAAAAGCAAGCCTTCACGCCCGCGAAATTTCTCGATCTGAGAGAGCAACTNAGCAGTGCCCTAAACAAGGGAAAATACTACCACGAAGTCTAGGNNCTGGCTACTGCGCAANCGGCAGAGTCATTCGNAAAACCGTACCCNTAGGCCCCGAGTCCAAAAGTTCCAAATCNCCGTCGTGGGCTCGAAGAATCCTCTTCGAAATGGTTAGTCCCAATCCCGTGCCGTCAGAGCGGGCAGTCAAAAAAGAGTCGAANATTCGATCCTTGAACTCCTGCGGGATGCCTTGCCCCGTGTCCTTAACCAAAACGGAAACCTTTCGNTCGAAGGGTTCCACGACTTCGATGGTCAACTCTCCTCCGTTAGGCATGGCGACCAAGGCATTGAGAATCAAATTAAGCAAGGCTTGCTGGATCTGTCCCTTGTCCACGAAAACCAACAAGTCGGGAAACTCTCCGTTAACNGTCAANGTTACCTGAGATTGCTCCAATTTCAATCGCACCAATAGAGCGGCTTCCTCGAGGATTGCTCGCAAGGGAAGATTCTTTCTGAACGCTTCCCTACTTTTTCCGAAATCAAGGATTCGCCCGGCAATCTGGTCCAAATGACCCAGCTTTTCACGAATGATCGAAAGATCCTTCTTTTGGTTGTCATCGGAATTTTCATCCAACTGCAGGGAATCGAAGAGCAGNCTGACCACCATCAGAGGGTTTCTGATTTCATGGGCGATCTCGGCTGCCAAGGTTCCCAAGGTGGTCAATCTTTCGCTCTTCCNCAANCTCTCCTCGGACGAAAAGACCCGCCCATAGAGACGGGCATTCTGAATGGCGATCGCACCCAAGTCAGCCAAAGCCCGAAGGATCAGCCTCTCATCGTCATTGAAACGATGGTTCCGATCCACGTAAAGGGTGAGCAANCCGATCGGTTCCTCCTCGTANACGACCGGAGTAACCAGCATGGAATGCAGATTCTGNTCTCTTATGAGAGAAACGAAATGGTGTTCCTCGGTGCGCAAAAGATCNCGGGTCTGCACTTGCCGATGCCCCCGAAGAGCGGTCCCCAGAATNCTATCCGCCGGCTTCAGAGTCTCTTCGTANTCAAAGGGACCGTATTCGTTTTGCACGGAATGCAATTTCAGCAGATCCTCTTCACCGTCATAAAGGAAAAAAGCCGACAACCTGCAGTCCAAAAGAAGGATGGCTTCGCGGGTAATCGATTCCAAAACCTCCTCCACCTTTCTAGAACCTGCCATATCCTGACCAACCAATACCAAAGTCTGCAACTGTTCGGCCTTTCTGCGAAGTTGTTGGACCATCCACATGCTCTCCAGAACTCGGCTTGCCTCATTCGCCATCAGAATAAGCAAACGCAAGTCACTTTCCTCAAAGGCATTCTTTCCCAAGGCATCGACGTTCAGGACTCCAACCGTCCGGCCACCTTCGGAGAGAGGAGCGGCCATTTCCGATCCTATACGATCATCCAAGCAAAAGTACTTGTCCTCAGTCTCCACATCCGGACAGAGAAAAGGCTCTCCATGCATTGCAACCCAACCGGTTATTCCGACACCCATGGGAAGCTCGAAACCTGCGCTTGATTTGGAGAGGCCTTTCTCGACTTCGATCAGCAGTTTGTCGGAATCCGCATTCAGCAGGCAAATGGAAGCCGAACTGGCTTCGAACACTTGCATGACTTCCTCCAGCATGCGTTCCAAGGCAATTTTTGGGTTACGCTCCTCCCCGGCCATTTGGCTAATCCGGTAAAGTACGTCCACAGCCTTGCGCTCGGACGAGGAGCTATGTTGATCCTTCTGCACGGGAATCAGATTATGCGCATTCGCCGTTTAGGCGAGTTAGGAAATGACCTATTGCTTGCTCTGGATGAAATGAGTCCAGGTTTCCTCCATGGGCTTTCCGTAAAGCGAACTCATGAACGGGCGACGCGGAGGACGCTTCGGTTCCTTGAGCAAGCGCATACCCGCCTCCTTGGGCGAGCGGTTACTCTTCTTACTATTGCACTTGATGCAGGAAATAACGACGTTTTCCCATGTGGTTCCTCCACCGCGGTCCCTCGGAACCACATGATCCATATTCAACTCCTTGACGGGAAAGTTCTTCCCGCAGTATTGGCAGCGAAAATCATCGCGTTCCAAAAGATTTTGTCGGTTGAACTTCATTTCCTGCATCAACATCCGGTCGTACCCACGAAGCAGTAGCACCGTGGGCACCACCACTTGCTGGCTAACCGTTCGAATCACCCGACTCCCTGGACCGGTTTCCAAATCCTTGGAAAAGGCGAACCATCCAGCACCGTCAAAAACCCGAAAACTACCGTCTTCCGCATAGATCACTTGGGCGTGTTCTAGGGCAAGCAAGCTGAAAGCACGCTCGACCCCCACGACATTGACCGCTTGCCAAAGACGGTTGAGAACAAGGGTTTGAAAACTAGTGTCCATCCTGTCTTAGATATAACCTAAAATCCTTCCTCACTGTCAAAAGATTTTTCTTAATTTTTAGCTAAGGTTTCGGGATTTAGAAAAATTTCATCCTCCAAGACCGCAACCGAGTTTGTCTTTCTTCGCGCCTGCAACAACCGAAAAAGGGTGTCAGTAGCTTCGCCCGTCCTTGTTTTCGTAGTAATTGAGAAAAGCCTTGTGAGCCACGCGGTAGCCCCCGGGGGTCGGATAATCCCC
>NZLE01000014.1 GCA_002692605.1 Opitutia bacterium | reverse complement strand
TTTTAAAATCTTCGGATATTGGCGTTGGTGATTTGAGTCTCTCATGAATTCAGTCTGATTTCATGAACTTTCTCTTTGGGCTTATTGACGTGAATTCGAAGTTTCGGGCTCTACGCGCTTGCGGTCTCCCGATCCGCGACCTAGAAAGATACCCAACCCATTTAACCTTCTCATGCGAATACTATCATTCATTGCGTTTCTTTTAGCGTTTCATGCCATTTACCTCAAGGCCAAGCCTTTGGTCATGTGGATCAGTTCCTTTCAGGATCAAGTCTATTACGAGAAGATGGTCGAATGGTATGCCAAGAAATCCGGCAAATCTTTCGATCTTGAAATCAAAGCCTATGGTTTTAGGGAGATGCCTGACAAACTGGGCGTCGCTTTCAGGACGGGGCAGGGCATTCCCGATCTCGTGCAGTTGGATGAAACTTTTTTCGGCGTTTTCCTCAATGGTCCGTCCCCCTTCTTGAATTTGAGCGAACGGGCAAGGAAATCGGGGTTGAGCCAAACCCTGCATCCGAGGAGGTTGGAGGTCTTTACCTACAAAAACGAATTATTGGGTCTGCCTCAATCCCTGAGCGCCATGATGATGTACTACCGAAAGGACTTGTTTGAGGATTTTGGTATCGAACCCGCCGATCTGAGCACTTGGGGTGAATTGGCTGAAGTCGGAGCTCGTCTGATGGATAACCACAGCCAAAGACTGCTTGCTTTGGATGGTACTCTGTTTGACGTTTTGTTGAGGCAGAAAGGTTCGGATTTGTTTGACCGGAAAGGAAAGTTTCTGCCTGACCAAAAGGTGGCCCTCGAAGTGTTGACCGAATTTGCGGAGATGTCGCAGGCGCAGATTGCGGTGATGCCGGATCGCGGTTCCATCTTTGATCCCGTCTTCTTTAGTGGGGATCTGGAGAACGGCGAAGTTCTCTGCGTGGCGGGCGCCGACTGGTACGGTTTGGATCTTTTTCAGCAGTTTGCTCCCGCCATGCAGGGGGCTTGGGGTATGATGCCCTTGCCCACTTGGCGAAAGAAAAATGGCGAATTGGGACCGCGTACCGCAACCTTCGCAGGACAGGGCCTTATGATTTGCAAGGCCAGCAAAAGCCAGGATGAGGCCTGGAACTTCATCGAGTTCGTCATGAAGGACAAGGGCGCCAATGCGGAGCGTTTTTTGCAGGGGAACAGTTTTCCAGCGTATCTCCCGTCTTGGAAAGACCGTCGCTTGCTTGATGAGCACGAGTATTTTGAGCAATCCATGGGCAAATTGCTGGTTGAGTTGGCCGATGAGATTCCTCCGGTGGTGGTGGACCCGCGTCGTCCTCAGGCAATCTTTCTGATGCAGGAAAACTATTTCGGGTCGGTGATGTTCGGTTCCCTTTCCCCACGGGAGGCCCTTTCCCAATACCGTGAGGCAATGAAAACCGGTTGGGGCGAAAGCCGCTAGGTAGAACCATGGCGAAAGGCAACTCGANCGGGGATGCTTTTTCCTTGGTCNTGTTGCTNGGTCCGTTTCTTGGGCTTTGGCTATTGTTTTGGCTGGTACCCTTGCTTCTCGGGGTAGACCTTTCTCTGCAGAATGCCGCTTGGCATTCGGAGGCCGTTCATNAGAACCAATATGCAAATGCCTCCAAGTACGTCGGTTCGTNCAATTTTCAGCGGGTCGCGGAGGATCCGAAATTTTACAAAGCGGTCAGGAATTCCACCTATTACGTTGTGGGTACGGTTCTGTTGATCTTGCCATTAGCTTTCGCTCTGGCTCTGAGCCTGCGGGGAATGAACCGTTTGCCACGCGGCGTTTTCGTTTTTTGCCTGATGGTTCCGGGNTTGGCCATGCCTGGTGTGCTCTCCACCCTGTTTTACCTGTTCTTCCATGGCCGAACCGGAGCCCTGAACCATTACCTGATCATTCCNCTCGGTTTGAAGCCGATCAATTGGATGATGGATCCTCATTTCATTCTTCCATCGATGATTTTGCAGTCGATCTGGCGGTGGACCGGNATGGTCACTCTGTTTTTTCTGTGTGGGATGGAATCGGTCCCCAGGTGGCAGTTGGAGGCGGCCCGCTTGGAAGGAGCGGGGACTTGGTTGAAAATTCGGTCCATATGGATTCCCAGTATTCGAAATCTAGGCCTCTTTGCAGGGGTTTTTCTGGCAGTGGATGGGTTCGCCTCTTTTTCGGGCGCCTANGTCCTGCTGGGCGGATCCGGTGGAATCCTTGATTCCGGTTTGCTCTTTGTAACTTACGTATACCAGGTCGCGTTTCCGGGTGGTGGCGGTAGGTTCGATTTTCCCGCCGCAGCCGCGATGAGTCTGATGGTGGCGCCGGCCCTCGCNCTTTTGCTTTTCCTCACTTTGCGTCTTCGCAAATTTCTTTCCTGGGAATGATCCGTCTCTTCGCTTGGTTCACGGCTTCGCTTGGAGCGCTNCTTTGCCTCTATCCCTTTTTATGGATGTTTTTGTCTTCGTTTAAGACCAACCGTGAGATCTACGAACCCACTCTGCTTTTCCCTCAGTCCTACGAATGGGGAGCNTTTGCTTCTCTACTTAACGGAGAATACCTGGCCTTCTTTCAATCCTTCGGGAACTCCCTGGTCTTGTCTGGTGGGCAGGCTTTTCTAGCCACCATGGTTTCGGCTGGCGCGGGTTTCGCCNTAGCCAAATTTCGTTTTAGATGGGCGGGCGTTTTTTTCTTTTTGGCCCTTATGCTTATTATTTTTCCCAAACAGTCTTTGGCGGTTTCAATGTTCGAATGGCTGGGAATCCTTGGCTGGCAAGGAAGCTTATGGTCTCTGATGCTACCNGGGGCGGTTACGGGATTGGGCGTTGTCTTCTTTTTGCAGCTTTTCCGAAACTTACCGGACGAGTGGTTGGAAATCGCGAGGATCGAAGGGTTGAGCGCATGGCGTACCTTTCAACTTCTCGTACCTTTGGCCTTTCCCGGTTTGGTTACTTTTTTCCTGCTGCACTTCGTGCTCAGTTGGCAGGAGCATTTGCTTCCTTTGCTTGCTCTGGACGAAGAGAGCATGACGCTCCCGCTTGCTTTGACCAAACTTCGCGATGCGAGTTTTCGGATTCCGGAGGCAGTAAGNATGGCCGCCGCCACCCTAAGCATACTTCCTGTTGCGCTGATNTTCGCGGTCTGTTTTCGGCTGATGAAGTCGGCCTTGCGTGAGGTGACTCACTCCTGAATCCGAAGTCCGGTTTTTGAGTCAAACCAATGGGCTTTTGACCAGTCGGGCGTGAGAGACGGATTCGAGTCCCCGAAGGAATCGCTTGGTCTGGTCCGGACGGTGATGGATTGATTCATGGCTTTGAGATGTAGGATACGGGCATCTCCGAGATCCTCCACTCTTTCGTAGACGGTCAAAAGGCTGGAATCCGGAGCGTTTGCATCGGGGCCGTTNGGTCGCAGGTCTTCGGGGCGCAATCCAAGGGTGATTGCTCCGTTGCCTGGGAGATTGCACCCCGCGGGCAAGGCCAAACGCGTACCTTCGAGGTGAAAGAAGGACTGGCCCGAGGGNTTGGTCTTGAGTNGGCCATCAAAGAGATTGATTCGCGGAGACCCGAAGAATTCGGCAACGAATCGATCAACCGGAAAGTCGTAAATCTCTCTCGGAGTCCCCACTTGGCGGATCCGTCCTTCTCGCATTACGCAAATTCTTTCCCCTAAGGTCATGGCTTCGGTTTGGTCGTGGGTCACGAATAGAGTGGTCCTACGGTTTTCCCTGTGCAAACGGGCCAATTCCTGACGGGTCGAGGAACGAAGGTGAGCGTCGAGGTTGCTCAGGGGTTCGTCCAGNAGGTGGATGGCGGGGTTCCGGGCGAGGAGCCTTCCCAGCGCCACCCTCTGCCGTTGNCCTCCGGAAAGTTCGGAGGGTTTGCGTTTCAGAAGATCGCTCAGTTCCAANCGTTGGGCAACCGGTTCGACCAAGCTCCGGGTGTCCGCAGCAGAGTGTCCGCGAGCCTTCAGCCCAAAGGCCATATTGTCAAAAACCGATAAGTGCGGGAAGAGGGCGTAGTTTTGAAAAACCATACCAAGATCCCGATCCTTGGGTTCGCAACGCGTGATTTCCCGGTCATCGAGAAAGACCTTTCCCGTCGTCGGAACTTCCAAGCCGGAAAGAATTCTCAACAGGGTCGTCTTTCCGCAACCCGAGGGCCCTACGACCGCAAGCAATTCTCCATCGTTGACTTCCAAATCAACCTTCCGGAGAGCTTGAGTTCCATCCGCAAAGACTTTGCTGAGGTTCTGAAAGAGGATTCGAGGCATGTGTTTTCAAGATGACGAATTGCGCCTCTTGGGTAAAGCACAGAGCGTGACTTAATCGCTTGTGGACTGAGAGGCTTTCCATAAGCTGAATGTAGATGCCTGCCTACCTTTCGTCCATAGTCTTGACCCTCGGGGTCTTGTGCTCCGTCGGTTGCAGGCAAGCGGTCGAACCGGTTTCGAGCAAAAATCCGGATATGGATCTTTCCCGAATGGATGCTTTGATTGCGGAATGTTCGGTTTGCCACGGAGTGAGTGAGGCTCAAAGAGGACCGATTTTGAACGGTATGGAGAGCTGGTACCTGAGCGATCAAATGAACAAGTTTCGATCCGGAGTTCGAGGAGGTCGCCCCTCCAATCGCTCCGAGCATCTCATGGGCATCGGAGCCCGAAAGATACAAAGCGATCTGGAAGTCGCTTACCTCGCCCACTTCTATTCCTCCCAACCTCCCAAGCCCGCCATTCGAACGGTGAGAGGAGATTTGGAAATCGGTGGGAAAATCTACGAAAGAAGATGTGTGTCCTGTCATGGAGCGGAGGGGCAAGGGAATCCGCAGATCCATACTCCCTCCTTGACGAAGCTGGAAGGCTGGTACTTTTTGGAACAGATGAGAAAATTCAGATCCGGGGATAGGGGCTACGACCGGAGAGATCATCCGGGAAGAATCATGGCCGCGGCTTCCAAGGAATTTTCCGATACCGATCTTCGGAATTTGGTTGCTTACTGCATTGATGCATTCGGTTTGGAGGAAGCGAAGGGAGCCAACGGAAGACTCCCAGGAAATTCAAGCAAGCCGGTCCTGCATCAGGCTCCGAATTGAGCCTGCAGAGCATGGAGCCTTTCCGGCGTTCCTACGTCGTCCCAAACCCCTGAATGCAATCGACCGCCGACCCGATCGGACCGAATGGCTTGCCTTAGTCGGGGTACGATGGAGAATTTCTCGACTTTCGCTCCCTCCAGAATGGCGGGGTCATAGAGAGCGATGCCCGAGTAGAGCAGATCCGGGCTTTCCGCGTCCCGTACCCGTTGGTCTTGCAAGGAAAAGTCTCCCCGTTCCCTCCACTCGGGCTGGCGAACAAGATAGAGCAGCGCCAGATCACCCTCGGGCAAGGATTTGGGGATGGAGCAAAAATCCAGATCTGTCCAGACGTCTCCGTTGACCACCAGAAAGACTTCCTTTCCCAAAAGGGGGAGGGCCTTGGTCAATCCGCCTCCGGTTTCCAATGGATCGGGGCCTTCGTCGGAATAACTCAGGGTCAGCCCCCATCGGTCCCCGTTGCCAAGAGCCTTCGGAATGAGTGAGCCCAGGTGTCCCAAGTTGATCACCACTTCGGTAAAGCCAGCGGAGGAGAGTTTTTCGAGATGGTGCTCGATCATGGGTTTTCCTCCAATGGGAACAAGAGGCTTGGGAATACGGTCCGTGAGGGGTCGGAGGCGTTTTCCGTAGCCGGCGGCCAAAACCATTGCCTTCATAAGGGGGAAAGGATACGGGCTTCCTNCATCAGCGTTCGGAGTTCTCCCAATTCGGGGTTACGGTTGAGAACGGTTTCCACATAGGCGAAAATCCGCGGGACGTCTTGCAGGTATGCGGGTTTTCCATCCCGTAGCTTAAGTCGGTGAAAGATTCCGATGCACTTGAGGTGGCGTTGCAAACCGGCCAAATCGAACCAACGAAGAAATTCAGACTCCTTNACCTCTTCCTCGAGATCCCCTTGGCGGATTAGGCTCGTCCGGTAGACACTGACTTTTTGGTCGATCCAGTTGGGGTCATTGTCCAGATAGCAGTCCCTCAGAAGAGAGACCAAGTCATAGGTGATGGGCCCCCGCATCGCTCCCTGAAAATCAATCACTCCAGGCGTACCTTCTTNCGTGAGAAGTAAGTTTCGGCAATGAAAGTCNCGATGCATGAAGGTTTTGGGAATTTGGTCGACGGCATGGATCAATTCTCGGGTGCGGGATAGGTATTCCTCGGNGGTGAGATCGGGCAGACACCATTCTCGAAAAATCTCCAATTCCTTTTCCTGCCACGCGGTATCAAAGACCGGAAGTTCGAGTGATGCGGTGGCCAAACGATTCTGGAAGCGAAGGATTTCATCGATNGCCAGGTCATAAAGACGATCGCGTTCGGTTCCCTCCAGAGCCTCCTGATAATGGAGGTCTCCGAAATCGGAAAGGACGAGAAATCCGTCCTCGACTTTCTGTTCGAAAATCTCGGGCACCCGAACGCCCGCTTTCCTCATCCAGTCACCGATGCGGACAAAGGGTTCGCATGGTTCCTTGTCGGGCGGAGCGTCCATCACAACGTAGGATTTCCCTTCCCAACGAAAGCGGAAATACCTCCGGAAGCTCGCATCCTCCGAAGCCGTTTCCAATTCGATCCCGTGGAAACGGGTACAGTCATGCAGCCATGAGAGCAGGTTTTCCATCCGATCATCCGCCAATTGAATCACATTTCCTTTTTCATCGACTCCACCGAGTGGGTCAAAGAAAAAAGGGTGGGGGATGTNAATTCGCTTTGTTTTCTCTCGGCGGAACAAGTCCGGCCTAGGCAAGCAATTCGGAAATGACCTTGGGGTGCTCCACTCCCGTCAGCCGTTGATCAAGGCCCAGATATCGATAAGTGAANCGCTCGTGATCAATGCCGAGACATTGNAGAACCGTGGCATTGAGATCGTTCACGTGCACGGGGTTTTCCAGAATGTTGTAGGCGTAGTCATCGGTCTTGCCGTATTCGAACCCAGCTTTGAACCCTCCTCCGGCCATCCACATGGAAAAGCACCGCCCATGGTGATCGCGCCCGTGGTTGTCCTTGGTCAGTTTGCCCTGAGAATAAATGGTTCTGCCGAACTCCCCTCCGCAGATCACCACGGTGTCCTTGAGCAGACCCCGTTGCTTGAGGTCCTTCACNAAGGCGGCGGCCGGTTGATCCACGTTTTGGCATTGTCCGCGTATCTGTTTGGGTAAGTTGTTGTGCTGATCCCATCCTCGATGGAAGAGCTGTACGAAAGGAACTCCTCGTTCGGAAAGGCGGCGGGCGATCAGGCAGTTGTGAGCGAAGGTCCCTTTTTTCAGGGCATCGTCTCCGTACATGTCCAAGACGTGTTGGGGTTCGTCCTTCAGATCCACCAAGTCGGGCACGCTGGTCTGCATGCGGTAGGCCATCTCGTATTGGGCGATGCGCGCATCGATTTCCAGGTCTCCGGTTTCCATCTTCTTGGCCCGGTTGATTCGAGCGATTCCATCGAGCATGTTCCTGCGCATGTCGCGGGAGATGCCATTGGGGTTGGAAAGGTACAAAACNGGATCACCCGCGGAACGAAACTTCACTCCCTGGTGTTTGGAAGGTAGGAAGCCGCTTCCCCAAAGCCGGTCATAGAGAGCTTGNGCATTCCCTTTTCCCTTGGAAATCATCACCACGTAACCGGGCAGGTTTTGGTTGGGGCTCCCCAGTCCCCAGTCCAACCAAGCCCCCATGGAAGGTTTTCCGGGTTGTTGGGAACCCGTGTTGATCGCAGTGATGGCCGGGTCATGATTGATCGCCTCGGTATGGACCGATTTGACCAAGGTGATCTCATCGGCGATACCTGCTATATTGGGAATGGCATCACTGAACCAGGAACCGTTTTGTCCATGCCGGGTGAATTCGAACATCGGAGCGACGCAGGGGAAGGATTTTTGCCCGGAGGTCATGCCGGTGATNCGCTGTCCGTTACGGATGCTGTCGGGTAATTCGGTTCCGTGANACTCACGCATCTTNGGATGGTAGTCGTAGAGATCGATATGGGAAGGGCCGCCCGAAAGGAAAAGATAAATCACCCGTTTGGCCGTGGGTTTGAAGTGAGTGCCGCTGAGGGTTCCCGGGAACNCCTGAGACGTCCCCGAAGCAGCAGCGTTCAGAAGGGATGGATTAAGCAGACTGGCGGCTCCCAAGGCGCCTAGGCCACGGGCTCCGAGCCCGATCATTTGTCTGCGAGTGTGAGCTTGGTGCAAGTCAAACGGATTCATCTAATGGTAGGCGTAACGGAATTATTCGCGGTTCAGGGTTTCATCCAGATTCAGGATCATGGAGCAAAGGATGGTCCAAGTGGCATGCTGGGTCTTGTCGAGGGATTCGTCCCGAGGGGATTCACCGATTTGCAAAAGCTCTTCCGCACGGTTGGGTTCCTTCTGGAAAATTTTGAACTGGGTATCGTAGGACTCTTTGAGCACCTCTTGTCGCAAGGAATCCGCGGGTCTGCCCGTGGCGAGCTCGAAAGCCCAACCTACTTGTTCCTCAAAGGACTTGGCGGGACTTTTAAGCACACGTTGCGCAAAGGCCCTGGAGGTTTCCACGAACTGTTCGTCGTTGAGAGTGACCAAGGCTTGCATGGGAGTGTTGGTGCGCTGCCTCTGCAAGGTGCAGGTCTCCCGGGTTGGGGTATCGAAAGCCATAAGTCCGGGATGGGGTGCGGAGCGTTTCCAATAGGTGTACATGCTCCGACGGTAGAGTTTCTCTCCGTCATCCCGCACGAACTTGCGGTTTCCGCTCAGGGACACCTCGTTCCACAGACCGGGAGGTTGGTAAGGTTTTACTCCCGGTCCGCCGAAGGTCCGATTAAGTAATCCGCTTACAGAGAGGGCGTTGTCGCGAACGAATTCGCCCATAAGTCGGAAACGGGGGGCCCGGGCGAGGTAGAGATTTTCGGGGTCCTGCTCGAGATGAACGGATCGGGCAACCGAAGATTGCCGGTAAGTCGAAGACATCACCATTTGCTTGATCGCCCGTTTGACGTCCCATCCGTTTTCCACGAAGTCGGCGGCCAACCAGCTGAGGAGATCGGGATGGGTCGGCCAACTGCCCTGCGAACCGAAGTCACCGGGTGTGCTGACCAAGGCGTTGCCGAAAAGAGTTTGCCAGTGGCGGTTGACGGTTACCCGCGAGGTAAGGGGGTGCTCCTCATCGACCAACCAACGGGCCAACCCCAATCGGTTTTTGGGAAGTTCCTTTTTCATCGGCGGAAGGAAGGCAGGCGTATCGGGCAGAATTTCCTTGCTCTTGTCGGGCGACGCGTATTGCCCGCGCATCAGCAAATAAGTCTTCCTTCTTTTGTTGTCCGGGTTGTCTCCCATGACCATGGAGGTGAGCTTGGCTTTTTGCAGGGTTTCCAGGGCTTGTTGCGCCTTTGCCTTCTGATCATTGATTTTTTTGTAGGATTCATCCATGGTCTCCAGAAAATGAGTGAGCAATATCTCCGTCTGGGATTGGGTGCGGTTCGCCTCGGGGATGTTCAGGATCGGGGCAATTGGGTCGATCGTCGCGAGAATTTGAATTTCCTTGGCCGTCAGATCACGTTTGTAAAATCGCACCTCATCGATTTCGGCGCCGTTCACGAAGCTTGAGTTGAACCTTCTTCCAATTCGAAGTGGCTTGTTCGTGCGTATGGTTTTGGTGAGTGAATCCGCCTCGATGTTCTTTTTCTGATTCTTGCCGTTCAGATAAATCTTCACGCCTCCGGACTTTCCGGTTCCGTTGTAAGTGATGAAGAGGTGGTTCCATTGGTTTACCTTGAGCTTTTCCGCGGACACCACTTTCAGGGCGTTCCCCGGCCATTCGTTTATGACGTGCGCACCGGGGCGTCCGCCCTGCAACCAAAGGTCATACCCCCGGTGTTTGTTACCCTCGTCCATTTTACCGAAGATGGCCCCGGTCAAATTGTCCTTGGTGACCTTGACCCAGGCTCCGTAACTGAAGGATTGGTTATGCTCGAAGTCTCCGAACTTCTTGACCTCGACGAACCCGTTACCCTCGATCTTCAATCCACCCCCGAATTTTGCCTGTCCGATGGGTTTGGCCCGGCCTTGCAGGCTGCAACCCGAGGGAGCTCGAACGCGATCCTGGGTCAGGTTGTTTTCGAACTTGTCCAGAGGCAGGTGCGCGATCAGGTCCTCGGGTTCGGTGGCGCTCGCATTCCGGTCACCGGACTCACCGGCTTTTTGGAGCCATGCCAAGAAAGGCTTGGAGNTCTTGTCTTTGAGCGTGGAGAGTTGACGGGCAAGGGATTTGGACTTTTCTTCCGCCTCCTTCAGCTTTTGCTTTCTTTCGGGGGTGANGATCTCGANCATNGGGGCTGTGTTTCCCCTCCTGGTTTGCATGCCCGGATCCGCATTGTTGTTGTAAAAGGCATAAAATTGAAAGTACTCCTCCTGAGAGATGGGGTCATATTTGTGGTCATGGCATTGAGCGCACTCCATGGTAAGTCCCATCCATACGTTACCGGTGGTTTTGACCCGGTCCACCACGTATTCCACCCGGAATTCCTCGGCAATGACACCTCCTTCGTCGGTGGTGGCGTGGTTGCGGTTAAACCCGGAGGCGATCTTTTGCCCTTCGGTGGCCGAAGGCAAAAGGTCACCGGCCAACTGCTCGACGGTGAATTGATCGAAAGGCATGTTGTACTTGTAGGCGTTGAGCACCCAGTCTCTCCAGGGCCACATGTCACGGGGGCCGTCATCATGAAAGACGGAGGTGTCACCGTATCGAGAGGCGTCCATCCAGACGAGAGTCATGCGTTCGGCGTAGGCTTCGGAGGAGAGTAGGCCATCCACCAANCGCTCGTAGGAATCGGGGGAGTGATCCAGAAGAAATTGATTGATTTGTTCTGGGGTCGGGGGGAGTCCGGTCAGGTCGAAGTAAAGACGGCGGATGAGGGTGCGGCGGTCGGATTCGGGAGAGGGGCGGAGACCGCGTTCCGCCAAATTTGCGAGAACGAATTCATCAATGGGATTGCGCGCCCAATGAGCGAGATCATTCTTGGGCGGAGTCGGTTTGGTCACTGGGGTAAAGGCCCAATGACCCTCCCATTTTGCGCCCTGAAGGATCCATTGCCTTAGGGTTTCGATTTCCTTCCCGGTTAACTCCTTCTTGAACTCAGGAGGCGGCATAACCTCATCGGGATNCTCCGAGGTGATCCGATGCCAGGCCTCGCTGTCTTCCAGGTTGTTGCGGACAAAGGCCGCAAGACCATCCAGTTCACGAAACGCATGTTCCTCCAAATCCAGTCGCAAATCGGCCTTGCGAGATTTTTCCGAGGGACCATGGCAAAAGAAGCATTTGCTGGAAAGGATTGGTCGCACGTCGCGATTGAAGGAAATGGATTTCGCCGATGCCATTCCANGGCTTCCAAGGAGAAGGGCAACAAGGATAGGGAGTTTCATTTATTTCAGGTTTGATCTTTCCATTGAAGCGATCGGAAACATGGCATTCAATATCTTAGGAATCCACCTTTGAGACAAGAAGTTTTATCTTTTTTCCGGCAGGTGGACCGTGAAAATATAATAAAAAGAGGATGGACGTTATAAAACTTGGAAGAGGTGGCAAAGGGTGGAGGACATGGCTGGGTAAAAATTTATGGAAGCCCATCAAATCTCGTTGATAAGAGGGACGTAATGTTACATGTATGGTTCAATGAGTACGGAAAACGAAGATCAGGAAATACCGGAAAGCCAACCCGAAGAATTGGGGTTTGATGCGGTGGACCTGATGCTGGACGGAAACCTCAAGGGACAGATCGGGTATTCCATGATCAAGGCGGTCGCTTCGGCCCTCGATGAAAAAATGAGAATCCTGATTGATGCCGAAGAAGGCTTTGAGCCTCAGGAAGAGGAAAGTTTTGCGGAAGTGGCCATGCCCGAGATCGAAGCCATGGCCCAAGCGGTTCTGGAGGGTTGCGTGGACTTCTCCAAAATTCACTTTTGGGAGGCGTGCGAAACCGCCGAAGTCGGATGGGAGGAGTCGGTCGGCGAGGATGGGGAGACCGCTCACCGGATTCCCTATGGGGATCCCTTGGAGACTCCTCGGCNAGGCAACCGGATCCTAAGCAATTTGGAGCAAATTCACACTTGGTTGGAGACGGTGCATAAGATTCATGAAGAAAAGGGGATGGGCTGGGTTTCTCCCTACGGTTGCCCGGAAGATGGCCAGCAGGCCTATGAGACGAGAGCTCAATGCCTCAGTTCCCTCTCCGAAACCATTTCCTCCATCAAGAACAACTTTGACTTGTAGGGGCGGTTCGCTGCCTCATTCCCTTTTGGTGGTGTAGACCCTTTGCACCCGTTTGGTGATGGAGCAGAGCAATTCCCAGGGAATGGTNTCGGCGTGCTCCGCCAAGCTAGTCAACAGAAGAGTTTCCTCCTCCTGCCGCCCGATCAAAGTGACCGTTTCTCCCGCTTCGANCTCATCGGGNGCATCGGTCAGATCAACCAGAGTCTGGTCCATGGTGACCCGGCCAACGATGGGATAGGCTTTTCCTCGGATCAGGGCGGAAGCCCGGTTTCCGCAATGCAGTGGGATGGCGTCTCCATAGCCGGCGCTGATGATTCCAATCACGGAGTCTCTGGTCAGGCGGTGTTGTCTGCCGTAGCTCAAAGTGGTATCTCGTGGAAGCTTCTTGATCAGAGCCAGTTTGGCATGAAAGGAGAGGACCGGTTCCACGGAAAGCCCGGAGAGCAAGCCGTTGGGCTCGGGGGAGATTCCAAATTGAAGCAGTCCGATGCGAACCGCATTGAAGAGGGAATCGGTTTCCAGGTCCGAGAGGGAAGACGAATTGTCGGCATGCACCAGAAGATTCTTCTGCTCTTTGAGNAGGGGATTGCCCAGAATTTCGCAAAATCGGCTTCTTTGCAAACGGGTGAAGTCCGGATCGCTCGGATCCGCGAAGTGAGTGAGGATTCCGCAAAGTTCAACCTCCTTCGTCGCCGCCGTTTCCTCAATCAAAGCGTTGGCTTCTTCCCACCATGCGCCAAGTCTGCCCATGCCGGTATCGAGCTTCAGATGAACGCGGATGGGGCGTTTCCGTTCCCGGGCCAACCGCCGGAAGCGGGTAAGTTCACCGGCGGAGGATAGGGTGGCGATCAAGTCATAATCGAGCAGGGCGGAATCCTCCTCTTCGAGAAGCGGGCCCAATACGAGAATTGGCCAACCCGAGGCCATTTCTCGGATTTCGGCGGCTTCCCGTACGTTGGCAACCGCAAAGAGATCGACTCCGCTTTGCATAAGGCGGGCGGCGGTCGGCAGAATTCCATGGCCGTAGGCATCCGCCTTGACCACCGAAACGTACCGTATGCTTTCAGGCAGAGCCTTTCGAATCAGAGCGAGATTCCGCTCCAAGGCTGCCAAATCAATTTCCGCCCAACAACGCATTCCCTTCATCTCGGCTTTCTCCGTGGAGTCGCTCTAGCGGGCGCCTGGTTGCCACTTTCGAAAAGTGGAGGACTGTGGGGCGAACGGTTCCGCGGCGGGGCAGGGCGAAGAGATGGGGAGCAGGTCGGCGAGCCCACGGACCATTCCCAGGTCATACTCGATGATCGAGGCATCCTGAGGGAGTTTCAGATGATTCCTCGGGTCGGGGAGGTGATGGCTTTGAGGAAATACAAGCAGAGCCTTTTCCGCCTCATGGACCTCTTTCCTTCCAATGGCCGGACCTTCTTCGAAGCGAACCAACCGGCTTCCCATGCGATAAGGAGCCTGCAGAGTGGGCGCGGGTTGCCGGGTCATTCGCGTGGCCAGGTCCATGGCGTTGTACTTGAGAACCTCAACCTTTCGATCGCTGGCATCCCATTGGATACTTCGGGTGAAGGCGGCGGCGATTCGCAGACCCAAGGTGGACCCCGGACCCTCGCAATAAAAGATCGCATCCACCTCCTTCAGATTCTGATTGATTTCCTCGAACAGTTCGGCGCAACACCGAAAGAGGGATTCCATGGCCTGTTCCCCGGCCTTTTTCATGGCTCTCCAATGGGTTTTTCCGGGGATGCCCACTTGAGTCATGGGACTTGAAGCATCCAAGACCAAAGGCAGGGCGTAGTCCAATCCGGGGCTATCCTCTTTCTGCGCCATGGGGCGGAAACGAACTCCTAATAGGTCCGGCGGAGGTTGGTGGGGGGGATGCCCAATTCCTCGCGGTATTTGGCGACGGTTCGGCGGGCCAGTTTGATTTCCTTTTCCGCCAGAAGGTCGACGATTTTCTGATCACTGAGAGGCTTGGCCGTGTCTTCCTGAGCGATGATCGCTCCAATGCTTTCCTTCACACTGGTGTTGGAAACGGTATCGCCGTCCTTACCCGAATAGCCCGGGGTGAAAAAATACTTGAAGGGGAAAGTGCCATGAGGGGTTCGCAAAAACTTGTTGGCGATTGCCCGGGAAACCGTGGTCTCGTGAACTTCGATGGATTCCGCGACCTCGGCCATGGTCATGGGCCGAAGCTTGGAACTCCCTTCCTCGAAGAAATCTCCCTGCCGGTCGAGGATTCTCCGAGTGATCCGTTCGATGGTGTTTTGTCTCTGGTCGATGGAATTGATCAGAAACTTACCTGCTCTCATTTGATTACGGACGTATTCCTTTTCCTTGGAGGAGAGGGTTCCCTTGCTGATCAGTTCCTTGTAGGTTTTATTGATTTTGAGGCGCGGGATATAGTCGTTGTTCAGACTGATGACCCATTCTCCGCCCACCCGTTCGACGACCGCATCGGGGGATACCGCCAGGTTGTTGTCCTCCGAGAACCTCCTTCCCGGAGCGGGGTCCAGTTCCGCGATCTTTTCCAAGGCCTGATGAATGACGTGCGTCGGTTGGGAAAGTTTTCTGGAAAGTTCGGGCACCCGTCTTCTCACCAACAAGGGAAAATGGTCTCTCACGATCTCATAGGAATGGGTCTCCTGCCACTCCCGCGCATCCATTTGCTTGAGGAGGCAATCCTGCAGACTGGTGGATGCGATTCCCAGGGGATCGAAAGTTTGCAATAGGGCCAACCCGCTTTGCAAATCCTCGAGGGGCAGGTTCGAGAGCAGACCGAGGTCGGAAAGTGGAGTAGTGAGGAATCCGTTCTCGTCCAAGCTGCCGATCATGAATTCGCAGGCTTTTCTCTGGCCCTCCGAAGTCTCGATCAGCTTGAGTTGATCCAAAAGGTGTTCCTGCAGGGAAGTTTCCGCAACCAATGAATCAAAAAAGAATTTTCTTTTTTCCTCGGCATCGGAATTTCCCAATTTTGCCTCCCCTTCGTATTCGCGTTCGTAGTGTTCGCGCAAGTCCTCCTCCATCTCCTTGAGAATGGCGAATTCGTCGGAAAAATCCATATCCGTGAGATCTTCCCCGGCGTTGTCTTCGAGTTCCACGCCTTCCTCCGTCTCCTTGGTGGAGTTCGCTTCGGGATCATTCTCAGCGGGGTCGTCGCCGAATTCTTCATCTGAATTTTCCTCGGGTTCGTCGGGGGAGGGTTCGCTGACTTCGGCATCCAGGCTTTCGTCATTGGTGCCGAACTCCTCGAGCAAGGGGTTGGTTTGCAACTCTTCCAAAATGGCCGAACGCAACTCCAAGGCGGGAACCTGCAGAATTTTCAGGGATTGGCGCAACTGGGGGGCCAGAACCAGGTTTTGAGTCTGCTTCTGGACCTGTCGGAGGCCTTGTGATTGAAGAGCCATGCTCTGGGGGGCCTCTAGTCCTGAGCGAATTGGGTTTCGCCACGGTGCCAGCGTAAGGCGGCGTTTTCACCGTCGTCTCCGAATACGTCATAAACGTAGGCGGCCAATTTCTCATTGGTGGGACCGTACCCATCTCCGTAAATGAAGCTTTCCAGTTCCGTGAGCATCTCTTCGGAAGATTGGTATCTTTGGTCGCGGGGGCGTTTGAGAGCCGTTTGCATGATGGTGTTCAAGCGGTCATCGATGTCGGGACGAAGGGTGGAGAAGTTGGGCAGGTCCATTTCCAAAATGTTTTGGATGGTCTTCTCGGGTTCGGCGGTTTTTTCGAAAATGTTGTAACCGAGAAGAACTTCGGACATCACGATTCCGCAGCAAAAGAGATCCGCCCGGTGGTCCGTGACCTCGCAACGAGCCTGTTCGGGAGAGAGGTATTCGTCCTTGCCCGCAATGACGTCGCCTTCCTGATTGTACATCAGGTCCAGAGCTTTCGCGATACCGAAGTCCGTCAGTTTTACGTCCCCTTCCTTGGCGATCATGATGTTGCGGGGATTGACGTCGCGGTGGACGATGCCCAGCAATCTGCCTTGGTTGTCCTTCTTGCGGTGGGCGTGAGCCAAACCCCGGCAAATTCGCGAAACGATGAAGACCGCCAAGTCGGCGGGCACGTATTGTTCGGTTTCGATGTGCCGGTCAAGGAATTCTTCCAGGTTCCAACCGGTGACGAACTCCATGGTCATGAAATATTGTTCGCCCACCTTGCCCAGATGATAAGTCTGCACGATGTTGGTGTGAATCAGGTCGGCCACCAATTTGGCTTCTCCGATGAAGTTGTTTCTGAATTCCTCGATGGCGGAGTATTCCTCACGGATGAGTTTGATCGCGACGACTTTGCGAAAGCCTCCGATTCCTCGCTGCACCGCTTCGTAAACCATGCCCATTCCACCTTCGGCAATCTTACGCGTCAGTTCGTAATGTACTTCGTTAAAGATATGTTTCATTGATTTCGGTCTTGGAAAAACTCCCGAAAGTTACGCCAATTCTGATTTTTCAGCAAGTAAACTTTTAACTTTTTAGCATTTTTACACCTATTTGGCATAAAATAAGCTCTTTAATCAGCGTAATTGACTTTCAGTCCTCGATTCCTATGGTATATCACCATGATAACGTTAACGGATCAGGCGGTTGAAAAAGTGGCATCCATGCTTTCGGACGCAGATGAGGGGAAACTTCTTCGCGTCTTCATCGAGCCCGGAGGCTGTTCCGGATTTGAGTATGGAATGTCCATTGACTTTCCCAAGGAATCGGATCATCAGGGTGAATTCTCCAAAGTCGGTTATGCGGTTTGTTCGGAAAGCGTCGATTACCTGAAAGGTTCGGAAATTCACTTTGACGACGGGTTGAGCGGCAAGGGCTTCGAGATTCGCAACCCCAATGCGGAATCGACCTGCGGATGCGGCAAGTCATTCAGTTGATGCGCCCGCTGCTGCTCTTGGCCTTGTGCATAGGGGTTGCCCGGGCCGATACCGGTAAAATCCGCAAGATCGGCCCTTTGGAGATGGGCTTGGTCACCGAGTCTATGGGTGTGGCCCATGAGAAATCCTTCTGGTTGGCTTGGCGGATTCGCCGGGACAACGGTTGGCACACCTATTGGAAGTTTCCCGGGGACGTTGGAGTTCCTCCCACCGTTTTATGGGATTTGCCTGCGGGTTTGCAGGCCGGAGAGTTGGTTTTTCCACCTCCCCGGAAGATCATGATGGCTCAAGTCGGGGCTCACGGACATACCGGCGAAACCCTTTTTCTCTGCAAATTCGAGCCCAAGACCCCTTTTCGAATGGGAGAAACCATTCGGATTCAAGGACAGTTTTCCTGGCTCACCTGCTCCCAAACCTGTTTGCCCGGGTATGCGGATCTTTCCATCGAACTCAAGGTCCGCAAGAGCGTCTCGCCCGATCCCATGTGGAAGCCGCGGTTCGACCTCTTTCGCGAGCAACAACCGGTTGCGCCCCCCAAGGATTGGGAACCCTCCGCATCTTCCCATTCCGATGGGTACGTCCTGAGCATTCCCTCTCTGCCCGGTGATCAGCCAAGCGAGGTGCGATTCTTCGGCGAAGGCCGGATGATTCGTTCCAATGCCCCGCAGATCCTTCGACGGGGCAAGCAAGGGTGGGAACTTCTACTGACCCAATCGCCCTGGGCTCGAAAGGGACTTACCCATTTGAGTGGTTTGCTTTATCGGCGAGAGGGTTGGGGAACGGAAGAGAACCCGAGTTTTTATCGATTGAATCTTCCCTTGTCGAAAAACTGATTCGCGAGTGCCCGCATCACATTTCTTCGAGGGTTTCTATTCCGAGGATTCTCAGGCCGGTCTCAAGGAAGAGTTTGGTGCGGGCGCAAAGCATGAGACGGAGACTGCGCTCGGCGGGGTCGCTTACCATCACCTTGTCCTGGTTGTAGAAGGAACTGAATCCGGTGGCCAATTCGAAAAGATAGGTGCACAGGAAATGAGGCTTCAACTCCTTTACGGTTTGCTCCAGGGCGAGAGGGAAAAAGACCAGCTTCCGGGCAAGGGATCTTTCGTGTTCGGTCTTGGGCGGACGGGCATTTTCCTCAAGTGAAGAAAGGTCGCCTTCGAATTTTCTGAAGATGCTGCTGATCCGGGCCACCGCATACTGCAGGTATGGAGCGGTGTTGCCCTGCATCGCCAGGAGCTTGTCCCAGGAGAAGACGTAATCCAGGGTCCGATCCTGAGAAAGGTCGGCGTACTTGACCGCTCCCAATCCGATCACTTGGGCCCTCCTTCGGATTTCCTCCTCGGCAAGGTCGGGCTTCTTTTCCCGCACCATTTCCGCCGCCCTTTGGATGGCTTCGTTGAGCAGGTCGATCAGCTTGATGGGTTCGCCGTCCCGGGTTTTGATCGCCTTGTTGTCTTCGCCGAGAATGGTTCCGAACCACACGTGGGACAGGGTGGGCAGGGTCTTGTTCTCCGCCCCGAACCATTTTTCGGTGGTTAGAAAGAGTTGTTCGAAGTGATCCCGTTGCCGGCCGTCGGTGACGTAGATGACCTGCTCCGCCCGCCACTCCGAGGTCCGGTAGGCAAGGGTGGCGAGATCGGTGGTGGCGTAATTGCTCGCTCCGTCCGACTTTCGGATGATGAAGGGTTGCTTGGCGAACCTCTTGTGTTCGGGATGAAAGACCACCAGGGCCCCGGCGTCTTCCCGGCAGATTCCCCGTTCCTGCAGACCGGCATAGACCGCATCGACCTGGTCGCGGTAAAAACTCTCCCCATGGGCATGATCGAAGCGCACTCCGAGCAAATCGTAGATCCGTTCGAAGGAGTCCATGCTCAGGTCTCTGATCTTTTGCCAGAGGGCGAGGTTTTCCGGATCACCCTTTTGCAGCTTGACCAATTCCTCCCGGGCTTCGGTCAGGGCCGATTCGTCCTCCTTGGTCAGCGCATTTCCCGCGCGGTAGAGGTTTTCCAGTCGGGCGATGGGTTCGTCCCCAAGTTCATCGAGATTCACCTGCTCCCGCTTGATTGCAAGAAGAAGCATGCCGAACTGAGTGCCCCAGTCGCCCAGATGGTTGTCCCGGATGACTTCGTGACCCCGGTGCTCCAGCAGACGGGCCAGACTTTCACCGATGATGGTCGAACGGATATGTCCGACGTGCATTTGCTTGGCGGTGTTGGGCGAGGAGTAGTCCAAGACGATTTTCCTGCTTTGCCCGACCTTCCCGGCCCCACGGATGGCATCATCGCTTCCGTAGGCTTGGATCCAACGAAGAAGAAAACCCGGGGAAAGGCTGAAGTTGACGAATCCCGGACCCGCCAGGGACACCTCCCAATCCTCGCTCGGGGGCAGAGTTTGGATCAGTTGTTCCGCCAAGGCCCTCGGGTTTTGTCCCTTGCGTTTGGCAAAGGGGAGAACGCCGTTGGCCTGAAAATCGCCGAAACGCTCGTCCGCCACCCGGACTTGGGGTTCGAAGGCATCATCGAATCCGTCCACCTTTTGGGCGGCAATGCGCAAAGTTTCGCTCAGGTACTCGCTTAGATCATAGGAAATCTCCATCGGCAGGTACCTCAAAGGTTTCTGACTGAGGCGTCAAGGGAACTCGCCCGAAAAAGAAAAAGCTCGACGAAGGCCGTGATTTTCTGTAATAAAAATGCTTTGCATTGACTCATTACCCCACAACCTAAGCAAGGAGTTACATCATTATGCCTAAGGCCAAACCATCGAAAGACAAAACTCCCTCCTTCACCTACCTGATCGAAAAAAAGCGTGAGGGCGGAGAATTCTCGGACGAAGAGATCCGTAACATCGTAGATGCCATCCTGGACGAGGAAATGCCCGAGTACCAACAGGCCGCTTGGGTCATGGCCACCTTCTTTCAGGGAATGTCCGCCCAGGAAATCGCCAATTTCACCGAAGAGATGATGCTCTCCGGAGAAGTCATCGAAATGATGGACGTCTCCCGCCCCAAGATCGAAAAGTACTCCACCGCCGGAGTCGGAGACAAGACCACTCTGGTGCTTGGACCCCTGGCCGCCGCCGCCGGAGTGGCGATGCCCCTGATGAACGGCGACGACGAGGAATTCCTGACCTCCAACAGCGACAAGCTCAAAGCCATCCCCAAAATCTCGACCGAGATGGAACTGGAGGAGTTTTCCGCAGAGGTGCGCAAATTGGGATGCGCCTTCGCCGACCGCCACGAGGAGATTTCCCCGGTCGAATCCATTTTGTACGAATTGCGCAAGAAGATCGGAGCCATCCCCTCCATCCCCTTCATCACCGCAGGCACCCTGAGCCGCAAATTGGCCGCCGGAGCCGAAGGCGTGGTGGTGGACATCAAGTGGGGCAAGGGCTCGTTCATCAAGAATGCGGAGGACGCCAAGCAGTTGGCCCGTTCGCTCACCCGCGTGGGTCGTACCCTGAAGCGCCGTTGCGTGGCTCTGGTCACGGACAACAACCAACCGCTCGGTTCCTGCGTCGGGGCTTCGCTCGAGCTCAAGGAAGCCATCGAACTGCTCAAGGGCGAAGGGCCCGAGGATTTGCAGGACCTGGTGATGAAGCTGGGCATGGAAATCGTTCGCCTCGCCGGAGTCGCCGGTTCCACGCTTTCCGCCAAGCAAACCGTACGCAAGCATTTGGAAGACGGCAGCGCTCTTCAGAAATTCAAGGACGTGGTCGAATACCAGGGCGGAGACGTCCGGGTGATCGACGATCCCGAGAAATTGCCCAAGGCCAAGCACACCAAGAAAATGCCCGCTCCCAAGCGCGGTTACGTTCACACCATTGACGCGGGGCAACTCGCCCGTGGCGTACAGGTGCTTGCCTATGGAGACGGCGCCAAGTTCGATCCTGCGGTCGGAGTGGCCGATCTATGCAAAGTGGGCACTCAAATGAAACAGGGTGAAGCTCTGATGATGATCCATTACAACGACGAGAAGAGGTTGAATGCCGCCATGGAATACTTCAAGGCCGCCTACCGTTTGGCTCCCAAGCGTCCCAACCCCGCCCCCCTCGTGGTGGAACGGGTTGCCTGACCGCTTCTTCGCCGATCCCCTTTTGCGAAAAAACCTCCCGACCACACACCGGGAGGTTTTTTTATGAAAAGGAGGCGGTTCAGACCCGTCCCAGGTAGGAACGGTCCGAGGTGCTGATTTTGACCACGTCGTCCTTCTTGATGAAAAGCGGAACCTGCACCGTGATCCCGGTGGAAATGGTCACCGGTTTGAGGACGTTGCCCGCGGTGTCTCCGCGCAGNGCTTCGGGGGCTTCGATGACCGTGGCCTCGACCGAGGCGGGGAGTTCGAGCCGGACCGGTTCGTCATCCACCAAAAGAATGTCATAGGTGTTTCCCTCGACCANGAAGCAATCGTCCTCACCGATCATGGNGCTGTCGAGGACGCTGTCNTCGTAGGTNTCCAGNTCCATGAAGTGGTGCCCGTCCGGATCCTTGTAACTGTACTCGAGCTTTTGCGTGGTTGTGTGCATGAACTCGACGTTATCGGTGGAACGGAACTTGGTGGTGGTGGTGGACCCGCTGCGCAGGTTGCGCAAAGTGGTTTGCACGAANCCGGCCTGCCGGCCCTGGGTACGGTGCAGCATTTCAAGAACGAGGTGCGGGGCGCCTTGGTAGACGATGACGCGACCCTTGCGGATGTCTGTGGGTGAAGCCATGTTGATTACTTTTACTTGTCGATGTGAGGAAAGAAGATCATGGGTAGTGTTTTATTCGTTTCTTGCAACCAAATGTTTTTCCCATCACTTTCTCAAATCCTATGCAAAGCGNCGCCATCGAACTGATTTCCTGGAACGTCAACGGCTTGCGGGCCTGCCGGAAAAAGACCTTCGATTCCTTCGTGGAGGAACGGAAACCGGACTTCCTCTGCCTTCAGGAAGTGAAGCTCAACCCGGAGGTGATCCCCGAGGATGATTTCGGCTATGCNTTCCGTCACTATCACCTNGCNGAAAAGAAAGGCTACTCCGGCACCGCGATCTTTTCCAAGGACGAACCCCTCCGGGTGACCGAGGATTTTCCCGACGGCGCCCACGCCGGGGAAGGGCGGGTCATCACCTGCGAATACGACGGATTCTTTTTGGTCAACGTGTACGTACCCAACGCCAAGGGCGATCTTTCCCGCNTGGGGTACCGCCACCGGTCCTGGGACCCCGACCTCAAGGATTACCTGATCGAACTGCGCNNGACGAAACCGGTGGTGATGTGCGGCGACCTCAACGTCGCTCACCGGGAGATCGATCTCGCCAACCCCAAGACCAACCGGCGCAACGCCGGATTCACCGATGAGGAGCGGGAGGGCATTTCCAACCTATTCGCGGAAGGCTTTCTCGACACCTTCCGCCACCTCTACCCCGATAAGACCGGAGCCTATTCCTGGTGGTCCTACCGGGCCGGAGCCCGGNCCCGCAACGTCGGCTGGCGGATCGATTACTTCGTGGTCTCGGACGACCTCGCCACCTCCGTCCGCGAAGCTTCCATCCTTCCCGACNTCGAAGGCTCCGACCATTGCCCGGTCACGCTCAGCCTGACCCTNGCCTGAGAGTCTCCCTGTTTTTCCGATNACCATGGATGCCACTGCCCAAGACGCCCTCTTTCTTCGGACNATCGAGCTGGCCGAGAAAGGGTGGGGCAGGACCCANCCCAACCCCATGGTGGGAGCCCTGATCGTGGAGAACGGCGAGGTGGTCGGGGAAGGCTACCATGCGGTAGCCGGTCACGCTCATGCCGAGGTCGAGGCCTTCCGGTCCCTCGGTCGGCCTCCGCAAGCCGGAGCCGAACTTTACGTTTCCCTCGAGCCCTGTTCCACCGACGGGCGCACGCCTCCCTGTACCCGGGCGATTCTCGATTCCGGGATTACCCGNGTCCGCGTGGCNACCCCCGACCCCAACCCCAGCCACGCCGGCCGGGGGCTGGATCTGCTGAGGGAAGCCGGGGTGGATGTGATCCTCGCGGAAGGGGAAATCCGGGAGCGGGCCGAACGGCTCAATTTCNTCTTCAACCACAACATGGAAAAAGAGAGCCCCCTGGTTGCCCTGAAAGTGGCGGAATCCGCCGACGGCTTCGTCACCCGCGAGGCGGGTCGTCCCAGTGAAGTCACCGGACCCGAAGCCNGGGCCGACATGATGCGCTGGCGCCGGCTTTTCCCTGCGATCTGCGTGGGCGCGGGCACGGCGCTGGCGGACGACCCCTCCCTGACCGCCCGACTGCCGCAAGAGACCTGGTGCCCGGTCCGGCTGGTTCTCGATTCCCAACTCTCCACCCTCGCTTCCGACGTTGCCGAGCGCCGGCTNTACGCCGACGAATTTTCCGATCGTACGGTCCTGCTGGTCACCGAAGCCGGGCTTGCCCGCAGCGGGCGCGTCNNCCGNGCGGAGAGCCTCGGCCTGCGTCTGCTTCCGGTGGAGGCGGAGGCATCNGGACGGNTTCGACCGCAGGCNCTGCGTTCCGCTCTGACCGAGCTCNGCCTCAACGNGGTTTATTGCGAAGGCGGACCGGCCCTGGCCGCTTCGCTTCTCGAAGCCGGGGAAATCGATTATTTCTTTCACTACCGATCCCCGCAAACCTTTGCCGGACCCGGGGCCCTGCCCGGNCCNGGANTGGACCNGNGGAGTCTTCNNCAACCCATCCGCCGAACCCTCGGNCCGGATCAACTGCTTCACGGATACCTATGACCACCCTCTACCTTGCCTCGGGCAACGCCCACAAACTTCATGAATTGCAGACCGCCCTCGATCAGGCGGGGCTCTCCATCGAAGTGCGCGGACCGGATGCGATCGGAGGGATGCCCGAGGTCGAGGAGACCGGCTCCACCTTCGAAGCCAACGCCCTGCTCAAGGCTCACGGACTGCGCGCGGTCGGACCCGGCGAAGGCTGGTTTCTCGCCGATGACAGCGGGATCGAGATCGATGCCCTGGAGGGCCGCCCCGGCGTGATTTCCGCCCGCTATGCGGGCTTGGACTGCGACGACGAAGCCAACAACGACAAGGTGCTCGCGGAGATGCGGGAAGTCCCCAAATCCGAACGCGGGTGCCGATTCCGTTGCGTGCTTGCCCTGGTCGGGGAGGGCCTCGAGGAAACCTTTGCCGGAGCCTGCGAAGGAACCCTGCTGACCGAACGGCGGGGG
>NZLE01000013.1 GCA_002692605.1 Opitutia bacterium | reverse complement strand
AGGTTTCAAGCTACATCACTTTGGGGACGAGAATGGCTATCTTCTATCCCGCAAAAGCCTCATTTACAGTTTTATACTGACTGCCTTCGTTTTCAGTCCCTTTTTCATTGAATCTTCTCAAAAAGTTCCAGGTTCCCTTTATCTGGTTTTCGCCTCCCTACTCTCTGTCTACCTAATCATGCCGGCTTTCTCCTTCTTCACCAATGAAAATCGTGACAAATCAGCTCGAAGACTTTTTTTCGTAACCATCATCTATCTTCCCCTGTTGCTTGCAACCTTGGTCATTGACCGCTACCTCTAGTCTTCTCTTATGTCATTTTCCCCCAAACTTTTTTTACGATTCCTGATTAGCAAAGCGGGCATTTTGCCATGTCTCGCGTTTCTTGAACTCATGCTCNCGCATCGACCANAAGCAATCCGCCCTCGACCCCAAAGGCCTTGTGGCTCAAAACCAATATGACATTTTCATGTTATCCGTATGGATTACCATTTTCCTCTTTTGCGTGGTCGGGGGATGCTTGCTATTCGTGATTTGGAAATACCGGGTCAAAAGTAAGGAAGAGGCTAAGGAAGTTCCTCCACAAACCCATGGAAACTCCAAGATTGAGTCCATCCTGATCATCGCTTCNTCCGTGATTTTGGTAATCCTGGCCATCCCAACTCTTCAAGGAGTCGTTCTCATGAATCGCGTCCCGGATCCCAACGATTCNGCAACCCTCGANAAACTNAAACTTGACCGTTCNCAAATCGATGATGCCATCACCGTTAACGTCACCGGCAAAAGATTTTTTTGGGTTTTCGAATATCCCCAATTNGGTATCGTCACGGCAAACGANTTGGTCTTTCCGGCTTCAAAGGCAGTACGCATCAATCTTCGCACNGAAGACGTCATACACAGCTTTTGGTTGCCCAAACTCGCCGGCAAAATGGATTTGATGCCCGGTCAGGAAAACTTTCTATGGTTCATTGCCGACAAGGAAAAGATATTGGACGGTGAGGAGGTTTCCTCTGCAATGCCTTCCGTTCATGACGGGAAAATGAGNCAAGTCGTTTTCGCAAAGCAGAAATTCACCGATGAATTCGAGCCTGTCGGCGGTTTGTTTTACGGACAATGCGCNGAGTATTGTGGTAATTCNCATGCTTACATGTCATTNCGAGCACTCGCTCAAACCGATGAAGATTTTTCCNTGTGGGTCGAAAAGTTCCAAGATCATCAAAATCCAAACCTGCAACCCTCCCCTTACGATCCCGAGTCNGAGTANGAAAAAGGTNTCACCGTTACCTTTCCCGACGAGCAACTTGGTGAAAACGCCGTTCGGGAATACCGTTCCACTAAGAAAATCCAAAAGGGGGAAGCCCCAAACTTATCCNATGGTTCATGGAAGCAGGCGCATTCGGATGACTACGAACTTGGAAAGCAACTCTTTTCCTCGCTTCAATGCGTACAGTGCCATGCGGTNAACCGCACCGGNATCGGAGCCAAAGGTCCCAATCTNACNCTTTACGGACTCCGTACTTCTCTTGCTGCCGGTTGGATGAGAAACGACGAGGAAAACTTGGCGAAATGGCTCAGGAACTCACAGGAAGTCAAGTTCGGCAACCTCATGTGGAACGGCGAAGGAGTCGGCGACAATCATCCCCTGCGACAACTTGAAAACGACGACCAAAAGGTGAATCANTTGATCGAATACCTTTTGGGACAAATTTAACNAAAACAGATCCAAATCTTAGCACAATGGCCACCGAATCTATAAAATACGTTGCACCTGAGGTTGAAACCAAAACTCAAACCAAAATTTTCCCCAGACCCGGGCAGCACACCTCAGGAGTAATTAATTGGCTCACCACCATCGATCACAAGAAAATTGGTGTGATGTATGGTCTTTCCGCTCTTTTTTTCCTGATTGTCGGAGGCATCGAAGCCTTGCTCATCCGCTCCCAACTTTGGAGNCANAACATGGAAGTTCTCACCAATCGTGAGTANAACCAAATGTTCACCATGCACGGAACCACCATGGTTTTTCTTGTGATCATGCCGCTGAGCGCTGCCTTCTTTAACTATTTCATGCCCCTACAAATCGGCGCCNGAGACGTCGCTTTCCCNAGAATGAATACGCTTAGCCTTTGGTGTTTCATTGGAGGAGGCATCATCCTTAACATGAGTTGGTTCTTCATTGGTGGAGCGCCAGCGATCGGGTGGTTTGGTTACGCTCCTCTCACCGACACTCGATTTGCCGAAGTTATGGCCGATATGGGACCAGATTTTTGGATTTTTTCCCTCCAAATTCTAGGGGTTGCTTCTCTTTTGGCCTCCTTTAATTTCATCACTACCATAATCAATATGCGTGCCCCGGGGATGACCATGATGAAACTTCCCGTGTTCACTTGGATGACCCTAGTCGTTAGTTTCCTGCTGATTCTTGCGTTGCCCGCAATTGCCATTGCCCTGGCCGAATTGATGTTCGATCGATCCTACGGCACGAACTTCTTCGACTTTCTCGAAGGTGGAAAGCCACATCTATGGCAGCATTTGTTTTGGATATTCGGCCACCCCGAAGTTTACATTTTGATTCTTCCCGCCATGGGTATCGTTTCCGAGGTCATTCCGACTTTTTCACGCAAACCGCTATTTGGATATGGACTCATTGTTTTTTCCGGAGCCCTGATTGGTTTCATGGGGTTTGCGGTTTGGAGCCATCATATGTTTACGACGGGGATGGGTGTGGTCGCGACTTCCGCCTTTTCGATTCTTACCATGCTGATTGCGATACCAACCGGGGTTAAGATCTTCAATTGGATCGGCACGATGTGGGGGGGAAGGATTCGTTTTGAAACCCCCATGCTTTTCGCTCTTGGATTCATAACTATGTTCATGATCGGTGGTTTCACCGGAATCATGCATTCCTCAGTTCCTATCGACGCTCAGCACCAAGACACTTACTTCGTAGTTGCGCATTTTCACTATGTTCTCATCGGAGGGGCTTTGTTTGGATTGTTTTCCGGCTTTTATTACTGGCTTCCTAAAATAACCGGGCGCATGATGAGCGAAAAACTTGGGAAGTTCGTCTTTACTCTGATGTTTCTCGGATTCAACCTCACTTTCTTCCCCATGCACTATTTGGGTATGATCGGCCAACCCAGAAGAACTCACAGTTACAACGAAGGCCACGGCTTCGAAACCTGGAATCAGATTGCCACGGTTGGTTCCTTTATCCTGGGCGTTGGGGTTTTCATTGGTGTCCTTCAATTCATTCATTCCGCTTACTCCAAAAAGCTCAAGCCTGCTGGAAAGAATCCATGGGACGCGCGCACACTCGAATGGACTTTGTCTTCACCGGTCAAAGAATACAATTTCGCCCGTACGCCAATCATCAAAGCCAGAGATCAAGCTTGGGAAAACAACTACGGACCTCGTGAGAATCATTCGGAAAAAGAGCCTCTCGACGACCATGGTGTGCATATGCCCGACCGATCTTGGTGTCCGCTGATTACTGGCTTTGGCCTCTTCGTAATGGTCTTGGGCTTTCTTTTTCATCAGTCGATCGATGCCTCGGGAGAAATCGTTCGAAATTACTTTATGGCGATCGTTGGCGGGGTAATTTTCGTTCTTGGAGTCATTATGTGGGCCATGGAAGGTCCCGGCGGTTATCACCTTTTCCCCAAAGAAAAAGAGGAATAGCATTTATTCACCTTCTAACCAGTTGCCCAAATGAGCGAAGCAGCCCATGCCATCGAACACCACGAACCCGTGACCAGCACCGGGATTCCCAACAAGAAAGTCCTTATGTGGGCTTTCTTGGGATCCGACTGCATGTTTTTCGGAACCTTAATCTCCACTCATCTGATTTACAGAAAGATTTCTGCAACCGTTGGTGGTAACTACCTAGACATCCGTGACGTTTTTGACATCGAGTTAACCTCCTTCAGTACTTTCATTCTTCTTGCGAGTTCGTTGTTCATGGCCCTTGCCGTTTCCGCCATTCACAAAGGAAACCTTTCCAGTACCCGTTGGATGATTTTGGGTACCATCGTATTTGGAGCCATCTTCTTGGCATGCCAAGTGTATGAGTTCACTCATTTCGTTCATGCTCCGGGGAATGAACTCACCTTATCGACCTACCGTGGCGAACCGCATGTCTTCGGGTCGACTTTTTACGTGCTCACCGGGACCCACGGCACTCACGTTGCAATCGGTGTTTTTTGGCTACTCGGGTGGTTCGTTTATTCCTTCACGGGCAAAATGTCTACCGTACATGCAATCGATGTCGAGTGTTGCGGGCTCTATTGGCACTTTGTGGATATCGTTTGGATTATTATTTTTCCCGTCGTGTACCTTATGGAATACGCAATGTAAGGTATCAAACATTCAATTTAATTCGTTACGAAAATATGAGCGGACATTCCGAAGATCCAGTCGCAGAAGAAAGCAAACGTTTCTTCACCTTCTTCAATCTTTCCATGATCCTCGTGGCGATCACGGGCGTTGAGATTGTCATCATCTACGTACAGACTTTCGAAGGTTCTTCCATCATTGGAATTTTGTTTCTCACTTCCATACTGAAGTTCATAGGTGTGATTTGGTGGTTCATGCACTTACGATGGGACAAAATCCTAAACACCATTTTGTTTCTTTTAGGCTTGGTGATTGCTCTCGGAACCTACTTTGCCGTTATCTACATGGGTGACACCCATCCTGTGATTGAAAACTTTGAAGTCATCGCAGTAGAAGCCAACTGGGAATCAGGCAAGGCATATTCGTCCAAGGATTTCATCAAGGAAGGCGAAGTTTTTTATCAGGCAATTTCGGACCACACTTCCTCAGACGCCTTTGCCCAAGACTCTGATAAATGGCAGAAGGTAAAAGGAATTCCGCACCAAATAAGTTGGAAAGTCACCAGCGGAGACCTGGTTGAGATTCATTCGGAAAAACCCGGAAATCCGTTCTTTCATCAATACCAACCTCATGATGAAAACGGGATCGAAGGATCGAAGATCTCTCTGCTTGCCCAATCAGCCACCACCGAAGACTTCAGAATCAAAGTTCGATCGGAATCCTTTTGGGTGGAAAACGACTGATTTTGCATCTTTGCTTTCCTCGCTAGAATGGGTGTGGCGTAATGAACAACTCACCCGTCACACTAAGCCATTGGCACACCGAACCGACTTTAATTGGTGGCATTTTGTTCGTCGCTTGGCTTTATGCGATCATTATCGGGCCATGCCGCACCTCCATTTGCCCTACCCTTTGCTTACCTGCCAAAAGAATCCTTTTCTTTGCATTGGGAATTCTCACCTTTTACTTGGCAGTGGGCTCCCCCTTGGATCCCTTGGGCGAAAACTTTCTTTTTTCCGCTCACATGATCCAGCACAACGTCCTAATGTACGTCAGTCCACTCCTAGTCCTGCTCGGACTCCCGCCTGAGCTGATTGATCGATTTTTGGAAAAAAGACCCGCTCTCGAATGGATAATCAAATTTCTGGTACATCCGATTATTGCGGGCCTTCTTTTTACGATCGTTTTCTCCTTTTGGCACATAGGTGCATTCTACGAGGCCGCTCTTCGTGACAAAGTCATTCATATGGCCGAACATCTTTCGATGTTTTTTGTTTCCTTTTTGATGTGGGTCCCAATATGCAGTGAATCCAAAAGGATACCTCAGATGCGCTTCGGCCCTCAGATGCTCTACGTTCTTGGTCTGATGCTCGGACAAACTCCCATCTTCGCCTTTCTTACCTTTTCTGAGGAAGTTCTATACGATACCTATTTCTATGCCGAGCGGATCATGAATCTAAGTCCATTGGAAGACCAAAGAGCCGGAGGAGTGCTTATGAAACTGGCCAATATGGCGGTTTCCCTTGGCGTTCTGTCATCCATTTTTTACCGATGGTCCAAGCAACAACCAACCCAAGCCTGAATTTGCCTAGCTATAACCGCGATACCAAAAGCTCTCTCTCAAAGAGCATTTCCTTCGGCAAAAATTCCGAAAGTTGAAGAAAAAGCTCCTCATGGCGCAAGGTTTGCATTCTTAATTTTTCCGAATCGATCGACATAAGCTCATTCCACCGTTCCTCGTCAAAATCCAAACCGGACCAATCCAAATCCTCTTTTTTAGGCACCCAACCGAGCGGACACTCGTGCGAACGCCCACGACCCGTGGAACGCTCCACAATCCATCTTAGCACACGCATGTTATCTTGAAACCCAGGCCAAAGGAACTTGCCCTCCTCATTCTTTCTAAACCAATTGACGTGAAAGATTCTTGGCTTTTCCTGAAGTCGCTTACCCATCTTGATCCAATGCCTGAAATAGTCTCCCATGTTATACCCGCAAAAAGGCAGCATCGCCATGGGGTCTCTCCGCAGATTTCCAAGAGCGCCTTCTGCTGCGGCGGTGGTTTCGGATGCCAAGGTTGCTCCGAGGTAAACGCCATGGTTCCAATTGAATGATTGATAAACCAAAGGAATGTCAGACATCCTGCGTCCGCCGAAAATGAATGCGGAGATGGGAACACCGGCGGGGTTTTCCCAATCCGGATCGATGGTGGGACATTGAGCCGCGGGACAGGTGAAACGCGCATTGGGGTGAGCAGCGGGTGTTTCCGAATCGGGTGTCCACTCCTCCCCCCGCCAATCCGTCAGTCGGGCCGGAGGTTTTTCCGT
>NZLE01000012.1:5611-6864 GCA_002692605.1 Opitutia bacterium | reverse complement strand
CCGTCGTTGACAAGAGTGGAGCCAACCAGGCTTGCGTTGCCCGCATCGAGCTTGAGGAAACCATTTTCAAGGCAAAGTTCCCAACTGCCTCCCGCCGAGCCATCACCCCAACTAAGCAGACTACCGTTTGCGTCGCTCGTTTTGACCCACATTGAGCTTGTTCGCGGGAGTGCCCCAAGGATGCCTTTGTAGCCTTTGATGACCACATGTCCGCCATCTCCCTCAAAGCGTAAGGCCTTGCCCTCGTATCCAAAAATCCGATCGGAATCCGACATGCCGACCAAAGTGCCCTGATTGCGCTCGATTTCGTTTTGGGCTGAGGTTCCCGAATTTTCGTTGAATTTCCACCACTGGGAAAGTCCGTCCATGGTTGGCTCACTCCACACTGAAGAAGTTACGGAGTTACCACCCAACCAACGGTAATAGTAGGTGGAATTCTTCTCCAAGTTATCCATGAACAATGAGAAGCCACCGGAAGGGTAGGTTCCGTTCAAATCGATCAGGCTGTCCCAGAGGGTTGAGTCCCCAGGATCGACGGTTGGATTGGCTCCACCATCATTGTCTCCCCAATAAAGCTTTAGATCGGCGGCCTCGCCTCCATCCGAAACGAGAAGTCCGGAGAACTGAGCCGTCGTGGAACTAAGATTCTTTGGAGGGGAAGAGGTCAGAGTGGGTGGAGTCTTGTTCACGGTTAAACTGAGGGAACCTCTGGTTTCACCCGCTTGGTTGACCGCGGTCAGGTTCAAATCGAACACTCCGACCTCTTGAGGCAATCCGTACACCTCTCCCTTTTGCTCGTCCAGTAGAAGACCCGCCGGCAAACCGGAAATCGTGAACGAAGTGGGGTTTTCCGATGCCAAAACCGAAAACTGCATACGGATGGTTTCCTCACTCGTATCTTGACCTAGAGCAATGGTTTGAATCTCATTTTCAGTCAAGGCATCGTCATAGACCCTGAAGTCATCAAGCAGTCCGAGAAAATACGCATTGTTGTTGTTGCGCCAACGCCCCATTTGAAGAGGTTCTTGGTTGCCAGTGCCAATTTCCGCTCTCGCTTGACTGAAGACCTGAGAACCATCTCGATACGCGATAACGTTAGACCCATCATAAGAATGAGCAAGGTGGACCCATTGATTCTGAAGGTCCGAACCGTGATTCGCATAAGGGCCATATCCCCAATGCTCACTTTGGAANCGTGAATANTTCTGATTATTNATCCTNCGNATNGCCCANTATTGNTTCGCNCCNTCNGT
>NZLE01000012.1:0-5605 GCA_002692605.1 Opitutia bacterium | reverse complement strand
AAAACTTCCNTATCCNTAAAANCCNGGATCATTNCCNANNGTNCCNTCAACATAACACCAAAAACTNATCGTNCGNGCNCGCTTGCCATCGATCCCCATATCTTCCGCGAATAACTCGGTTGAAAGATATCCGTTGGTACCATTGAANCGAATNGCCTGACCAATCTTCCCCTGAGCCCAAGNGGTTCCGCCGACAAGATTGGCATTTCCTCCACCAATCTCTTCACGGGAACTCAAACCCTGCCCCTCATCCATTGGGAAATATGCGCGAAGATTTTGCGGNCGGGTCATGACCTTCTTTCTCACTTCAAGCGAAACGGGAAGCTGGTAAGAGATGAATAGGGATGGAGGCATTTGCAAAACCGGGGGTTTGATTTCCTTAAACGAACCCGAACCGACCGAAACCACACCACGTTCGATCATNCCTCCGGANGCAATCACCACTCTGCCTCCGCCAGCTCCCCGATTGCCCTCGTCCACCTGAATAAGACCACGGTTGATGACGTTTTTTCCGATCAGGCGAATGGCGCCACCGGACCCACCACCTCCGTGATCCCATTGATTACCGTTGATCCTTCCGAATCCTCCCTTGGCGGAAAGGACCACGCCATCCGTGATGGTCAAGTTTCCATCCGACTGAATCGAAAGAGCTCCTCCGCCGGCACCGGAACCCTGAAAGTATCGTCCACTCGAACCACTGCTGCCCGGAAGAAGTTGAGTGATCTGATCATCTCCGTAGTTGTAACTCGCTCCGACACCCCAGTTTCCNGCGGGAGGCGGCCCCCCGGGACCAAACCCATTCTTTCTCTCGGAACTTCTTCCACGCCATGGATTGAGAACCGGACGACCCCCATAACCATTTTCGGTGGATGCGTCCCCGCCATCCAAAATCATATCGGCTCCGATCGTGACGTCGCCTCCGGCAACCGTTCGGATAACCAGGGGCTTATCGCCTCTGAGCGTGATGGAACTGGCGCCGGTAATTGAGAATTCACTGAAGGTAAACGTGCAAATCTCGTAATCCCAAGTCTGGCCCATTCCATCAAGGTAGGACATCGAGTTGAAAATGCCTACGCCGTGAGCTCCACCCTCAACCGAAAAATGCCCCGTGGTGGTGTCGAAGGTGACTTGGGCATTCTCGGCAACCAATGCGGAGTCAAGGTAGTTTCCTCCCACATATACGGTCCCCTCGTTGGAAAGCCACTCCCCGGACACGTCAATGGCTCCGACCTTAACTTGGCCGGTTGCCAAAAAGGCTATTCTTCCTCCCGCAGATCCCCTTGTCTGATCAACGGAGGATAACTTCGCTCCATTACCGGCGCGGGCTTCCAATTTTCCATGATTGTAAATCCGTGTGGCTTCCAAACGAAGAGCTCCACCCGTGCCTGCAGCTGAGGAAAGAGCGCCGTCTCCACCATTCGCGCTAACCAGTACATTGGCCTCAATAATGAGCTCGGAAGATGCTTTTAGGGCAATGGCTCCACCCCCGGCTCCGGAACCTTCGGTACTGGAAGAGCCACCTGCGCTTCCGCCAAGTAGAGAAGCGAGCGATGCTTCGCCATAGTTTTTCGATTCTCCGGATCCATGCCCTCCGTAAGCCGCCCCATGCCCAACGGATGCAGTGTATGCAGGCGCTCCCGGGCCATTACCGGCAAGTTCACCGGAATTGACTCCGGAGAATCCACCGAGCACGGAAACGCCTCCGTCTTCAAGATTAGCCGCTCCCCCGTCGGCCCGGAGATTTGCCCCCAGGATCAAATCACCCGAAACTGCCTCCAGAAGCAAGGCATTGCTTCCCTGCAATCGAACGACAAGGCTTCCTCCCAATCGGATACTGGTAAAGGGGAACCGACAGACCGAATAGGGCCAGTAAGCCCCATTTTCGTCGTTGTAAAAATAATCCGAAATTTCACCA
Source organism: Opitutia bacterium (assembly GCA_002692605.1). GTDB lineage: Bacteria > Verrucomicrobiota > Verrucomicrobiia > Opitutales > Seribacteraceae > Seribacter. Next base: position 3,690 of record NZLE01000012.1, on the reverse strand, counting down.
TAAGCCATACTTCCGTTCGAATGAGTTATGATTGCCGTATCGGTATCAATGGTGAGGGTTCCCGTTTGGAAATTCAAATCCGTGAGGTTCGTGGGTCTGAGGTAGCGGACCGAACCACTCGTACCCGGAACGGCTCCATCACCGCCCTTGGAAACCAAATTGTTGAATCCAAGATTTTCAATCGAGGTCTCGGCCTCCAAATAGATTCGACCACCTGCACCTCCGTTATAGCCTCCGGAAACGTCAATGCCGGCTTTGGCCGTCAAAGCCAAATCCCTTGCCTTCAGGTGCACCGCTCCGCCCGAACCACCGGCGGAACCACCCGCTCCGCTTCCACCAATCGAGCGAATTTCGGAATCCAATTTCAGAAGCCCCGCGGATTCGATCCTGAGGAATCCACCTCCACCAGCGCCGGCCGAATCAACCGTATACCCACCGCCACCACTACCTCCAAGCTGATGAGCGAGGGAACCGTCCCCGTAGGGCTGTCCGGTGGTTGAGGTAGCCCGCGCTCCAGCCCCTCCGTATCCACCCCCACCCGGAGCAACTCCACCCAATCCTCCGCCGGGACCCATACCCCGGCCACCGACTTCACCACCATTGAATCCTCCTGGCCCACCCAAACCGGCAACGTCTCCGGATGGAATGGCTCCCGAGACGTCCAATTCGGCCGAAACCAGAACGTCACCGCTGGTAGTTACGATTTCCAAAGCATTCTCTCCCTTGACCTGTATGATCAGATCTCCGAGTAACTCGAGCCGGTCGAACTCGAATCGGCAGACTTTGTAGAGAAACTCATTGCCAAATTGATCGGTGAAGCTTCTTTCCATGATTTGCCCGGTTCTCACGTCACCGTTGCTGTGTTGCCAAGTGCCCAGGGTAGTGTGAACGACCAACTTCCCGGAATCGTACACCACGTTATCCTCTGCCTTGAAGGATTGCGTGTAAGGAGCCCAAACGCTTCCCCCGTCGTTCGAAACGAAAGACCGGTAATGGTAGGTTTGCCCTGGACCGAGTCCGTAAACCGGCGCTTCGAACTCTCCGCTGTCATAGACCCAAAACTCCACTTCACCCCACATATGACCCCAACCCTGGTAGGTCGGTTCCAATCGAATGCCACGCGTATTGACGCCCTCCATGTCAATATCCATGAATCGACCCTGTACGGTTTGGGAAAGTGGCCCCGTCAGAGTCTTGTGCAGATGAAAGTTCATTTCCTCATCCGCCACATACAGGGCAAGTTCCTTCAATTCGTCTTGCCTCTCATAGGGCTGGAAGTAAATTCGAATCTTGTTCAAGGCTTTTTCGGCGCCCAAATTAAAAGTCAACTGGGGATTTTCCTTATACCACGCTGTCCAAGTCGAACGCCATCCGTCAGCGGGCAACTGCCCATCGAGCAAAAGGGCTGCGGAGTAAGTTCCACCTGACTGATTGGGTGGGGGAGTGGCCACGACGGTTACGCCACTCGTTAGTTTCCTCAAGCCCACGCTTACCTCACCCACGTCGATGACGTTTTCCCAAAGGCTCGGATCGTCCTCACCGTCGGCTCCACCCCAGTAAATCTTTGTCAATGCGGCGGGCTTGCTTCGTTCGGGAGGCAATGATTTGAAGGGGTGTGTGCCAACCAAAGAACCGGTAATGCCCCACTTATGGGCGAGGTACCCTTCGACTTGGCGCATCGTGGAAACCGGCAGAGCTTCGTTGTAGATGATAAGCTCGGCGAGATCACCTTTCCAATGGATGGCATTGTTTCGGTCCTTGGAGAAGTTGGAAGCCCGAAGCATTCCAGTGGTCTGAATCGCAACGATCTGCGGTTGATCATAACCAAGGTTCTGTTGCAGACCATCCAACAAGTTTCCGTTCACCTGAAGAATACCATTCAGCACGTAGGCGTCCGTCCAAGTATCGGACCAAGCCGTCCCCGCTCCCGAATGGAAGGCAAAGCTATCCTCATGCCCCAGGAGAAATCCATTGTTCCCCGTCTGCTGCTCAACCACCATGAAGACGGTGCGCAAATTATTGATTTCGTTGAATTGCAAATAATCGTCCGAGCCGTCAAAACGGATCAACGGCTTGGCGTTCAGACCACTGCCAATAAAGGTCGGCTGGCTCTGCGCAATGGTTTGCTCGGCATCATTGCCTTGGCCGGACTTGTCGACAAAGAGGGATACCTGATTGCCGTTGACCAATGCCGAACCATCGACACCATCCCCGTCCGCATCCGAAGCGTCCAGCCAAAGACGCAAACCGGAGTAGTCACTCGGACTGAAGGGCGCATTGGAAACCAGTCCCTTACCGGCGCTGACTAGTTGACCCGTCAGGGAAGCGCTTGTATCGGTTTGGTTCGCCGGAATGCGATTGATGACAATGGGGGCAAGTGTCTGCGTCGTTCGCGCAACCGGGGTCGAACTTTCGGTGACGATTTCTCCAAAGGTGGGCCGATCGAATGCCCAAGGGTGCTCGGAGGGCAAAGCGATCCCCCACTTGTGGGCCAAGTAGCCTTCGACCAAATGTCTCTCGCTGTCCTCGATCGAACTTAGAATCATCATGAACTCGGCTACCTGTGAGTTGGACGCCTCCGCCATTTCGTTGTACGCTCCGAAGGAAACCTGCCCGGGGTAGAACCCCCACCATGCGGAACTCCTGTTCTGGGCCACTTGAATACCATCCACGAACACCGTACCCATGGGATCGTTGTTCTGATCTCTTCCCTCGTGCGAAATTCCCCACAGATGGAAATTCCGATCTGCCCCATAACCGGTATACACCCAACCATTCAGGTAGAAACGAGCAATTTGGTTGCCATGGTGCCCCATCAGCCAATTGGTTCCGACCGAAGTAATGACTCGGTTATTCGCTCCTTCCGTGTAGCGAGAGACTCCAAATGCCACGTAACCCATATTCCTGTAGGTGTTGTCACTGCGGAAACTGTGAGTGGTCCATAATTGGTCATTACCGTCGAAATCAACCACTGCGGCTCCGCCATGTCCCTCCCTAAGGAGAGTGGGGTCGCCTCGAACGTTATCCATATGCCGACCAAAAGGCGACTTATCGCGCCATTGGCTTAAAGTCACTCCGGCAACCGGATCGGACCCATTGGCCAGAACGTCCGTCGCATCCAACCATAGCCCAAGGTTCATAGGCAAGTGACTTGTCTCGGGTTGCAAACGAACTCTTGAATCCTTACCCGTCCAATCCTCTCCAACCGAGTTGATTGCATTCAATCGGAGATAATAGAGTTTGTCCGCATCCAAGCCGTCCAAGGTGAAGGTACCGGATCCAAGTCCGATTTTCCCAAGATTTTTACGATATTCCCATTTGTACAAGTCCTTCCCCTGATCCGTCGTATCCGCAACCAGATAAACCGTGGGGTCGTCTCCACCAGTCGCGGTGACCTCATAGGAAACCTGAAGAGCGTTCGATCCAATCAATTGAGTCGATGTCAGAGTGATCTCGGGCAATCCCGAAAGAATGGTAAAATCGTAAGCCTGAAAGGCTTGAGAACCATCGCTGTAAATGGCCCGAAAGAAAGTGTCATACTCACCGGCAGTCGAAGGGGTTCCGGACAAATTCCCATCGCTTGGATCGAGAATCAGTCCCGGAGGAAGACCGGAAGCAACGAAGGCCGAAGGACTGCTCGGAGTGGCGGTGGCGGTGGCAAGGTGAGAAAAGGGTTGTTCCGCATAAATC
>NZLE01000011.1 GCA_002692605.1 Opitutia bacterium | reverse complement strand
ATCTTATCCAACCATGAAACCTAGCCTCATTCTTTTTCTCGGGTTGATTATGGCGACAAGCATGCGAGCCGCCTCCAAACCCAACATACTTTTCATTATGTCCGATGACCATGCCGCTCACGGAATTTCCGCCTATGGAGGACGGCTTGCCAAGATTGCGCCGACCCCAAACCTGGACCGGCTCGCCCAAGAGGGCGCTCTTTTCCAGAATGCCTTTTGCACCAACTCCATCTGCTCGCCTTCTCGCGCTTGCGTACTGACCGGTCAGTACAACCACGTCAATGGGGCCGTGGATTTGGGAGGTCGAGTCGAACCCGGCAAGCAAATGCTCGCCATAGAAATGAAAAAGGCGGGATACGAATCCGCCATGATCGGTAAATGGCATCTTAAGGTGGAACCCAAGGACTTTGACTATTACTGCGTACTTCCAGGGCAAGGCAAATACCACGGACCCTCCTTTCGGGTACGCGGGGACAAACCTTGGGGCAAAAACCTCATCGAGTTTCCCAACAAGCATTCCACCGATGCCATCACTGACCTTACCCTCGAATGGCTGAAGAAGCGGAAAGCGGACAAACCCTTCTTTCTCATGCATCACTACAAGGCTCCGCACGACTATTTTGAAAATGCCGAACGGTACGAATCCTATCTCGCCGAGGAAGACGTTCCGGAACCCGAAACCCTATGGAAAAAGGATTCCGATTTCGGATCCTTAGCCACTCGGGGAAACAACGACGAATTGATTCCTCACATCGGGACTTCCATTGGGAACCGTAACCCTCGCCGCTCCTATTTGCGCGACCTGCCACAAAGATTTCCGCGGGAATTCCCCGAGAACTACGATCCGGCCGACTATACCGACGAACAGAACACTCGCTTTGCCTACAACGCCTATCTCAAGAAATTTCTCAGGTGCGTAAAGGGAATCGACGACAACCTGGGTCGCCTTTTCAAGCACCTTGAGGAAACAGGGCAAATGGACAACACCGTCATCATCTACACCGGTGACCAAGGTTTCATGCTCGGCGAACATGATTATCAGGACAAGCGTTGGATGTACGAAGAGTCTATGCGCATGCCTTTCCTAGTCCGCTACCCCAAGACCGTCAAGGCAGGGCAACGCTTCGATACGATCATCGAAAACGTCGACTATGCCCCCACCATGCTTGACTTTGCGAATGCCAAAATTCCAAAGACCGTTCAGGGACGATCCTTCAAATCACTTCTCGAGACCGGCAAGGAGGCAGAGGACTGGAAAAAAGCCGCATATTATCGTTATTGGATGCATATGGCCCACCATGACAACCCAGCACACTTGGGCATGAGAACCAAGCGATACAAACTGATCTATTTTTACGGATGCAATTATCAGGGGGGATACCAGACTCCCGCCGGTTGGGAATTATACGATATGAAAGAGGATCCGCACGAAACCAAAAATCTATACCACAACCCAAAATACGCAAAATTGGCCTCATCACTGAAGAATTGGTTGGCCAAAGTGCGCCTGCGAGTCGGAGACGATGGTAGTCACTATCCGGATTGCGAAAAAATCGTTCAGGAGTTTTGGGACTACGACGAAGCGGACCAAACCAAAGCTAGAAAAATTTCCGCAGAATACCTCGCACGCAGAAAAAGCGAACTGGAGAATGACATACGGAACGTAAGAACATCCGGCAAACCTTGATTCGCCCATCTTCTTCGTGAAATTTGTGTTTGGGCGCGTCATTGGATTGACGAAGTGGCGAGGCAGGGGAAATTTTAACGATCTTTTATGAAATTCGCTTCATTTCTTTCTCTGCTTCATTTAATTGGGGCACCTCTGCTTCTTGCCGATCAAAAACCCAATTTGATCGTATACATGATCGATGACTTGGGCTGGAACCAAATCAGCGCTGACCAAGTCACGATGGGTACTCACACGGGTTGCTTCATCACTCCCAATATTGAGAAAATCGCAAATCGGGGCTTGAGCTTCACCCATGCCTATACCCAGCCCAATTGCGCCCCTTCTCGGGCAGCGATGCTCTCCGGTCAATACCCGGCCCGAGTTAACAATGGGGTCTATGTCGTCGGTAATCTGAATCGCTATAAAAAGCCAGGCATAACGAAGGAAAAAGCGAGGTTCAAGGGTCCGCTCCAGAGTGAAGACGTTGCCTCCTCGGCCATTACCATAGCCGAGGCTCTGAAAAAAAACGGCTACAACACGGCTCATATTGGAAAATATCACGTGGGAGGACACGGCACGGAGGAAACCATGCCCGAGAATCAGGGATTCGATATAAATATCGGAGGACATTCGCAAGGTCACCAACCCACTTGCTTTTCCAAAAAGAGTGAGAATGGTTGGCAGTTCAAGAGAGTTGGCCAAGGTGACTTTGACCGCTTTGCAGAGCCTTACACTCAATCGTACGCCCAAAAATACGGTATCCCCGAAAGTCAGGTGGGCAAGCCCAAGCACATATGTGATGCATTGGCTGATGCCATGGAAGAAACCGTACAGCGGCTAGCTTCCCAGAAGGAGCCATTTTATCTGCAACTGCATGCCTATGCCGTTCATGGACCTGTCCAATCCAGACCGGACCTCAAGGAAAAAGCCCTCAAGCGGCTCTCTCCCCAAAACTCAAGAAAAGCAAACCTAGCCGGATTCATTTCAGGTATGGATGCAGTCCTTGGCCGGCTTCTTCTTGCTCTGGAAGACCCCAACGGAGATGGCGACAAAAGTGACAGCGTCGCCCGAGATACCTTGGTTTTATTCACTTCCGATAACGGAGGCACTCATGGGGACAACCTCCCTCTGCGGGGCGTAAAGGGAATGTTCACCGAAGGTGGAATTCGGGTTCCCCTGATTGCCTACTGGCCGGGCGTAATTCCAGCCAATACAATCACCAAGCGGATGGTTCATGGAATTGATTTTTATCCGACCCTAATCGAATTGGCTGGAAATCAATGGACTCCGCCGAAAAAAAACCACCCGCTGGACGGGGAATCCTTTGCCGGGATTCTGAATGATCCAACTTCCAATTCGAAGCGTTCTCCGATTTTTTATTTGTTCCCCGGATACATGGACGTTCGGGCCCAACCCTGCGTTGTCATAATTGACGAGTTCGAAGGGAAGCGATTCAAATTGCTCTATTTTTACGAGGCTGATCAGTGGGAACTCTATGACCTGAGCAAGGATGTTGGTGAAGAACATAACGTCCTCAAAAAGCATCCGAAGCTTGCCGCTGACCTGTCGAAGAAAATCAAAGACTGGCTCGGGCAAAAACATCCTACTTGGAAACCCAAATTCCCTCTTTCCCAAAAAGACGGAAAACCCGTGTATCCGAGGTTTTTGTAGCGCAGGTTTCTGCTGTTCCATCATTTGGGTAAAAGGAGTTTGTTGGCGTGAACGCAATCAGACTTTCATTTGTTTTGCTTATCCTTTCCTGGGCTGAAAGTTCGGCAATAAAACGGAATAATATCCTGTGGTTTGTCGTTGATGATATGTCCGCTAACTTCTCCTGCTATGGTGAAAAGCTCATCGAGACGCCGAATGTGGATAGAATGGCGAGGAACGGGGTGCTCTTTACCCAAGCCTATGCGACTTCTCCGGTCTGCTCGACCTTTCGCTCCGCCTTGATAACCGGCATGTACCAAAATTCGATCGGCGCTCATCATCATCGTAGCGGGCGTGGAGAACATCGTGTCCGTTTGCCTGATGGAGTCTCACCCATTCCGGAGCTTTTTCAAAAAGCGGGCTACTTCACCTGCATCGGAAGCGGACTCAAAGGCTATGACTTTCGAAGTTTGCCTACGACAACGCAAAAACGGGGGAAGACCGATTACAATTTCGATTGGAGAAGCAACATNTATGACAGTCACGATTGGTCGGGAAGGAAGAACGATCAACCTTTCTTCATGCAGGTTCAGCNCCATGGCGGAAAGTTGCGGGGGGCTTCCGAANGTGGATATCTCGCCTTGGAATCGCGAGTTAAGGAACAATTTGCGATGGAACCAACCCGACATGAGGAAATCGTACTCCCCACCTACTACNCAAGAGATTCGGTTCTCCTTCGTGACTGGGCCAACTACCTAGACACTGTCCGCATTACGGACTGGCACGTCGGCCAAGTCATGAACCGGCTTAAAAAGGAAAAACTGCTTGATCACACTCTCGTAGTCTTTTTCACCGATCATGGTATTAGTCATGCCCGTGGGAAACAGTTTCTTTATGACGAGGGCACGCACATACCTCTTATAATTCGGGGTCCCGGGATCCGCAAAGGTAGCGTAAGAAACGATTTGGTCGAACATATTGACGTTGCAGCCCTTTCCCTTGCCGCAGCTAATATTCAAATACCCGTAGGGATGGACGGCACTAACGTCCTCGATTCAAATCATCNGGAAAAGAAGGTGGTTTTTGCAGCNCGGGACCGATGCGGTGAAGCCGCTGACCAAATTCGTTCGGTCAGAACCAAAGATTTTCTCTATATAAAAAACTATTTTCCGAATAGACCACACATGATGCCCAGTAATTACNAGGACTCTAAATTAATCATTAGTCGTTTGCGTGAAATGAATACTGAAAGAAACGCAGTATGCAATAAGCTGTTGTTTTCCCCAACCCGTCCCAAAGAAGAGCTCTATCTCTATAACNAGGATAAATGGCAGATCAACAATCTTGCGAANGACAAAAAGTATGCAGGAACTCTCAATGANATGAGAAAAGATCTTGANCAATGGATCATACGGACGGGAGATCCTGGTCCTGAGACCATGGAGGTGTATCGACTGGAAATTGAGGATCAGTTGAAAACGATACGAAACGATGCCTCTCGGTCCAATTACTTCAACAATTCGAAACTTTATCTGCGCTGGTTTGAGGAGGGGAAATAACCGGTGGTTACCAAATGATGGATATTGGATACTTTTGAATTTCAGGTGTATCGGAAAGTAAAGGCATCTCCTCTTCCAATGCCGTAGCAACAAGCATTCGGTCTATCGCATCATCATGATGGTAAGGCATTTCCGATATGCGGAAGCAGCACTCCCGAGTGATGCCAATGGAATTGAAGTTCCATAATTTAACTTGTTCCTTGATCCAACTTCGAGGATTTGAAGGCATTTCAAGAGAACCGTCATTGTATTTAAGAGACAATTCAAGCACGGATGCATCACTAAGAAAAAATTCGTTGGTATCATCGCCAAAGGTTTCCTTGGCTTTTCGGCTTAGTTTCGTAGGTTCCGAAACCAACCAAATAAAAGGAAAGGTATCCACCAACACTTTCATTANAAATAAACTACGGTATCTCCCACCCTTCCGGCAATCTCACGCTTCTCTTTNATCTTCAATGCNTTGGANGTTACGGTCCCAACTTCCGGTTTACTTTCGTTGGGTAACTGAGAACAAGGAACCAGTCGAACGATCGGCTTCTTTCCTCTGGCAATAACCACTTGTTTCCCATCTTCTGCAAATTGCAGTAATTTGGANAGATGAGTTTTGGAAAAATGAATNGAATACANATTGCTAAGCTAAGTTANNNCNTAGCTNAGTCAATNNTAATCATNNAAGATATNCCTATTCTGTCCGTAAGATTTTGATCGCTGGAACTCTTCTTTTTATTGCGTATTCGATCCATTCTCCCCTACTTCTTGGAGATGAACTTATTCCGCCCTTTCTCCCTCTCATTCCTTTCCTGCCTCCCCTTGCTGACTCTCCTAATGGCCAAGCCNACGGAGTGGAATCAATTCCGAGGACCTCGCGGGGACGGGGACGCCAAGGACTCGGATCTTCCCATTTCGTTCTCGGAAAGAAAAAATCTTACCTGGAAAGTCCCATTCGAAGGCAAGGCATGGTCTTCCCCAGTCGTAAGTGAAGGAATCATATGGGCTACCAACGCCTTGGAGGAAGGAAAACGCCTATGGGCGCACCAATTTGACTGGAATACGGGTCGTCAACTTAAGAAAATCCTTGTTTTCGAAAATCCTGATCCGCAGTTCTGTCATCCCATGAACAGCTATGCCACCCCCACCCCCGTCCTTGCAAACGGCATCGTATTTTTACATTTCGGAGCTCATGGCACCGCAGCGCTCAACGCCACCACCGGAAAAAAACTCTGGGAACGGCGAGACTTCAAGTGCGATCACTGGCGAGGAGCCGCAGCTTCTCCCATTCCTTACAACAATACTCTGATCGTACATTTCGACGGCTATGACGTTCAGTACGTAGTCTGCTTGGATCAAAAGACCGGCGAAACCCTTTGGAAAACCAATCGAGCCTTCGATTTCCGTACAAACAACGGAGACAACAAGAAGGCCTACTGCACACCCAGCGTAATTAACCACGAGGGCCGGTTTGAGTTAATCAGCCCAGCCGCCGTGGCAACGGAGGCTTTTGATCCTTCCACCGGGAAACTTCTTTGGACAGCCAGAACCGGTGGCATGAACGCTTCCTCACGTCCCATTTATCGTCACGGGCATGTCTTTGTCTTCAGCGGTATGGGTTCGATGTCGGCAATTCGACCTGGCGGAAACGGGAACGTCGATGATTCTCACATTACCTGGTCCCGTAGGAAAGTGGTGCCAAAAAAATCATCTCCACTCCTGCTAGGCGATTTTCTGTATATGGTTTCGGACGAAGGAATCGCGTCCTGTTCCGATCCTCTGACCGGAGAAGTGATCTGGGCCGAACGACTGAAAATCAAAGGTCAATGCGCATCCTCTCCAATTCATGCAAGCGGACGAATCTACAGTTTTTCCAGCGGAGGAGATTGCCTTGTTTTCAAAGCCCAAAGGGAAGGTCTGGAGATGCTGGCCCATAATCATCTTCCAGATGGTTGCATGGCTTCCCCTGCAGTGATCGGAGACTCTCTACTTGTTAGAACCAAGGACTCCCTCTATCGATTCGAAAAACCCTGAACCATGAATAAAGCACTCCTTTCCCTCGCATTCCTTCTGAACGCCTTCAACGGATCCGCAGAGGATACCTGGAAGTCGAATCCCAATTGGCTTGTTCTGCCTTCGGGCAAGGAAAAACTGGGAAACATGCACGGCGACGTTGCGACAAGTTCAAATGGCGATCTTTACCTCAGTGTAGGCGATGCCAAAGCCGGACTTCAAGTTTATGGTGATGACGGGACTTGGAAGAGAAACCTTCCCAACGCTCCCAGTGATCTTCACGGTTTCGTCATTCGCACCGAAGGCGAAGAGGAATTCATTTATGGCGCCCGGGTTAACGCCGGAGAGGTCCTTAAGATGACCCTTGAAGGTAAAACGGTCCTTAAGATTACAGCATCCTCCATACCCGATGAATTCAAACGCAAAGGCAAGAACGGGAAGCCTTTGGTTCGGCTAACCGGAGCGGACGTGGCTCAAAATGGTGACGTATTCGTAACGGACGGATACTCCTCAGACCACATCCACCGTTTTGACAAGAATGGAAAATACCTCAATTCCTTCGGAGGGAAAGATGCTCCCTATGGTTTTAGGACCCTGCACAAACTTGTTCTTGATCATCGCTTCGAGCCGGCCCGAATCCTGGGCATGGACCGGGCCAACAACCGTGTGGTTCATATGAGTCTGTCCGGAGACTTCATTGGGGTCGTCCGAGAAGGGCTTTTGCTTCCGGCTTGCGTGCACGTTCATGAAAATTGGGCTGTGATAGGAGAATTACGGGGACGGGTCACCATTCTCGATAAAAAAGGCGAGGTTTTCAGACAAATCGGAGCGAATGCCCAAAAGGATGAGATTGGCACCAACCGAACTCCCCCTTCAAAATGGAGAAATGGTATCGTGACCGCGCCCCACGGCATTACCTGCAACGCCAAAGGCGATATTTTTGTTGCCGAATGGAGCACCACCGGCAGAGTTCATCGGTTCGATCGCATTCTCTCCCCCGACGTAACCACGGAAAGGAAAGAGTTGTTCAATGGAAAGAATTTGGATGGATGGAAAATCCCTTCCGGCAACGACCAAGTGGGTTGGTACAAGGCGGAAAGGGGGACTCTTGCCTTGCGGAGCGGTCCGAAGAAAAAAGGATCGGTGCTCTGGACCCAAAGAGATTATGCGGACTTTGAGGTAGATTTCGAATTCCGCTTCGTCGATGGGGTCATTGACTCGGGCATCCATCTTCGAAATTCGGATCAGATACAAATTGGCATATCCGGTTCCCTGAAGAGGGATATGACCTGCTCCCCCTACATACCGGGAAAGGGATACCNCGTTGAGGCCAAAAACGTTTCCCAGCTCTTGAAGGAAAAGGATTGGAATCAAATGAAGATTCGGGCAGTTGGCCCCAACTACACCACTTGGCTGCAAGGTCAGGAAGTCATGAACTACAAATCCGGTTCGGCCAAGAAAAAAGGACCGATAGGGATTCAACTGCATGGAAACCGGAACATGAAGATTGATTTCAGGAAGATCACGGTTACGGAANTGTAACCCTTGTCTCGTTCNTCCTAACGGCAAATCCGAANCACCCGTCGACGNGANCACTTTGCTTATGACGTCTTTGGGGCTTGCCGTTTTGTTCGTTCGCTAAAGCCTAGGGCGTATGCCACGCCTTTCCCCCGTCCATCGTCTGCTTTGNGAGCTCGTCGAGATACCGAGNGTAAATCCTTTGCTCTTACCGGACGAAGAGGAGCTGACGGGAGAGGCCNAGGTGGNTGACTTCCTTGCCGAAGAGGCTAAAAANCTNGGCATTTCGGCTCGTAAGATGAGAGTGCTTCCAGGCAGAAGCAACCTTCTCCTGCGCTTGCGTCCGGCCGGGAAGGTGAGGCAAAGGGTGCTTTTGACCCCACATCTTGACGTGGTGCCAGCCGAGAAACGAGCCTTCAAACCCAAAATCAGGAAGGGAAACCTACACGGACGGGGTTCTTGCGATACCAAAGGTTCCGTGGCCTCGTTTTTCAGCGCCTTTGCCATGCTTGCTCAAGGCGGACCACGACCGAAGAATACGGAGATTGTGTTCGTTGGCCTCGTGGATGAGGAATTTGGGCAGGCGGGCTCCCGAGCGCTTGCTCAAAAAGGCCCTCAGGGAGATCTGGCGATTGCCGGAGAACCCACCAAACTTCAAGTCGTTTCGGCCCACAAGGGAAACCTGTGGATTAGACTTGGAACCAAAGGAAAAGCCGCCCACGGATCCACTCCCGAAAATGGAAAGAATGCGATAGAGTCAATGACGAAAGTTCTGCAATGCCTGTTTGGAGAATACTCAAAAATGCTAGCCAAAAAAAGTCATCCGCTCTTGGGCTCTCCCACCCTCAGCATTGGAAGAATCACTGGGGGCAGTCAGCCAAACGTCATACCCAACCATTGCGAAATCGATTTGGACCGACGGACTCTTCCTGATGAAACTCCGGCATCGGTCAAAAAAGAATTAACCGAGCTTCTTGCTTTTAATGGACTGTTCCCGAGTTACACAGGAGCTCGGGAAGNATCATGTCCTGCGTTGGAAACCGATCCCAAGCTCCCTTTGGTTCGCTCTTTTNTCAAGGCAGCGCGAAGAAGGCAGACTTACGGGGTTCCTTATTTCACTGATGCTTCTCCCATTGCCATGGGTGGGACTCCCGCAGTGGTTTACGGCCCCGGTGACATTGCCCAAGCGCATGCCAAAGACGAATGGGTTTCCCTGAAAGAGGTGGAAAAATGCCGGGACGCAATCCATCGNTTTTTAATCGGTTTGGAGTAACGAAAACACCTGTTCGCTTGCCTTGAAATTTACCTTTCGGGGAAAGCTNGCTTCCAAAAGCGATGATTCTTNGAGAATGTGCTTTGCCTGACGCCCGAGTTTTTGTTCAATAGGGGATGCGAATTCACAGCTTTTTTTCCTTTTTTCTTCTCGTGANCTTGGCAAACGCCGAGGAATGGTCTTCCTTTCGAGGTCCGAGCGGCATGGGTACCACTGACCAAAATATCCCCTTGCAATGGGATACCAGTTCGATCGTATGGAAAACCCAATTACCCGGGACAGGCCAATCATCCGCCGTTGGAGCAGGCTCCAAAATCTTTGTCACTTCCGGAGAAACCGATGGCGCTCGNAGACATCTCCTATGCGTTGACCAAGATAACGGAAAACTTCTTTGGCAACGAACCGTTCGTTCCTCCAACCCGGAGAGTGTTCACCGGATGAACGGATGGGGAACGCCGACTCCCGCAACCGATGGGAAACGGGTCGTTGCCTTTTTCGGACCGGCAGGCTTACACTGCTTTGATTTGAACGGTAAATCTCTCTGGTCCTTGAATCTTGGGGATTTCCCGGGCAGTTGGGGAGTCGCCGCTTCTCCCATCATCCTCAATGGAATCGTCTACCATAACTGTGACTCGATGGGACCTTCCCGACTGATCGCAGTCAACCTTGAGACAGGAAAGATCATTTGGGAAAGCCCTCGAGCTGAAAAGCCACGAGGCGGATGGAGCACGCCCGTTCCCATTGAAGTCAATGGAAAGAGCCAGCTTGTGCTCAACGGTGAATATGGAGTGCGGGGGTATGACCTTTCCAGTGGTTCCGAGTTGTGGTTCAGCAAGGGTTTCAACGGCCGAGGTTCTCCCATTCCCTTCTTTGGAGACGGACTGCTTTACGTCGTAAATGGAAAGCCCGGTGATCTCTATGCGGTGAAACCTGCCCTTGGGGATGGACAAAAATCCAAAATGATATGGAATGCGAAACGAAACGGAGGAAGAGACCTTCCTTCGCCTGCAATGCTGGAAAGCATGGTTTTTGTCACGAGTATGGGCGGAGTCATTACCTGTTACGATGCACCTACGGGAAAGATTCTGTGGATTGACCGGTTGGAAGGAGCCTTTTCCGGATCTCCACTGGTCTCAAAATCTCATTATTATATTCAAAACGAAAGCGGAGTCACCTTCGTGATCGAACCTGACCGAAAGCATTTGAAGGTTATTGCCAGGAACCGACTGTCTCAAAATCAGGAGGAAATCTTTCGATCAACCCTCTCTCCAATCTCCGGAAAACTTTACACTCGATCGCTCGATCAGTTGTATTGCTTCGCTGGAAATTAATCTTCGTTTCAAGGAATTACCCATACCCTCTCCGCGCGTCAATCACGGCAAATCCCGTAGGCAAGACAATCTTGTCTCCAAACCATAATAAAATGACTAAATATACCACTCCCACATCCTCCGGAATCTCTCGAAGACAGTTCTTCTCTCACTCAGGAAAGTTTGCCGGCGGGGGAGCTCTCGCAGGTTTGGCCCTACCCACCGTTCATGGCCAAAGTTCCGACCTCACCAAACTCGCATTGGTAGGCTGCGGAGGCAGAGGAACGGGAGCCGCCAGCAACGCTCTTTCCGTTTCTCACACGAATGGCCCAACCAAGTTGGTGGCAATGGCTGACGTTTACCAAAGCAAATTGGAACGGAGTTACAATGGGTTGGTAAACAAGCACAAGGAGAAGGTCGATGTACCGGAAGAACGCCGTTTCGTCGGCTTTGACGGCTACCGAAAAGCCATGGACGTCCTCGATCCCGGCGATGTCGTGATCTTCACCTCTCCCTGTGCCTTTCGCTGGGTGCACTATGAATATGCCATCCGTCGTGGACTGAACGTTTTCATGGAAAAACCAGTCACTCCGGATGGATTCTCCTCCAGGAAAATGTTGGAGCTCAATGAGGAGGCCAAAAAAATAAACCTCAAGGTAGGTGTGGGTCTGATGTGCAGACACAGCCAAGCTCGGCAGGAGCTCAAAGCCAGAATCGAAGACGGCGAACTGGGACAAATCCTCAATCTGCGAGCCTACCGCATGCAAAGCGCAATCGCCTCCTGCTTTTCGGAAAAGAAACCCGAAGGAGAGAAGGAGTTGATGTTTCAGATTAGCCGTTTCCATAGTTTCCTGTGGCTCAGCGGCGGCTCATTCAGCGATTTCTTTATTCATAACATCGACGAATGCTGCTGGATGAAGGGCATGTGGCCCGTCAAATGCCAGGCTCAGGGGGGGAGACATTACCGCGGTGACAAAATCGACCAGAATTTCGACAACTACACCGTTGAATACACTTTTCCTGACGAAACCAAATTCTATTTCCATGGGCGAAACATGGCTGGGTGCCATCAGGAATTCTCCAGTCACGCGCACGGAACCAAGGGATATGCGCTGATCTCCGGTCCCGGCGGACATCGCTCACAGGCAAGAATTCACAAAGGCCAAGGACCGAATGGCGAGCTCGGATGGATGTTCGGGCAAAAAGGCGGTTCGCGTCCGACCCGAGAGAACAGTCCCTATCAGGAGGAATGGGAATCGTTGATGGACGCCATCAAAAACGACAAACCATACAACGAAGTCGAACGCGGAGTCCAGGCCAGTGTCGTAACCTCAATGGGCAGAATGTCCGCCCATCTTGGCACCGAAGTCACCTATGATCAGATGCTCCATTCCGATCACATTTTCGGACCAGGCGTGGCAAACCTAACCCTCGATTCGGAATCTCCACTTCTTGCAAGAGCGGATGGAACCTATCCGGTTCCCGAACCCGGGATCAAAAACCGAGAGTATTAGGGAATTCCTCGGTCAAGAGGCTCATTGCTCACAATGAATCCGCTGCTCGGTGAATAACTTTTTGGCATTTGGATAGTCCCGCTTCCTTCTTTAAATCAATAGTTTATGGGATTTCCTGCTCAATCTTAAGGAGTTTTCTGGCAAATCAGTTGACCCGACTCGTGGCATATTTCTAAATCTATTCAACCAAGGAAGTTTTGGGGTAGGCTTTCTTGGCTTTAGGCCCGTTCTCGGTTACCGAGAACGGGCCGCTTTCTTTTAGGCAAAAAATGGAGTTAATTTCAATTGCCCCTTAAAGCACGAACCTTCAGTCTCTAAGGGTTTCTATTCGTTATGGGCCATCATTCAGTTTCAGGAAGCAGAACCGTTTGCTCTGGGAGAGTCATGACGCGCGCACTTGTTCATTGGGCTCTAATTCTTGCTTTGGGATGGACGATTCAAAAGGCAAATTTGTCGGCCCAATCCATTCGTCAGGGGCCCCGAACGCTACCCTTGGAGATGCAGCGCGCCGGCCGGTGGGTACCGGACTTATCCTTTGTGTCCATTGACGGAGAGCGAGGAAAGCTTTCCGATTACGAAAAGAAAAATGCCCTCGTCATCGCTTTTGTGGGTGCGTCATGCCCCCTCAGTAAAAAATTCGCTCCA
Organism: Opitutia bacterium; assembly: GCA_002692605.1. Lineage (GTDB taxonomy): Bacteria > Verrucomicrobiota > Verrucomicrobiia > Opitutales > Seribacteraceae > Seribacter. Next base: position 14,856 of record NZLE01000011.1, on the reverse strand, counting down.
ACCTTGGCCGCGTTGGAAAGGGAATGGGCGAAAAAAGACGTCTCATTTATTTTCGTAGACCCCATTTCAACCGAATCCACAAACCTAAAGCTAAGGGAAATGGTTGGCCGTCTTGGTTTTCAAGGGCCTGTGGTCCAAGACAAGACCAAAGCCCTTGCCAAAGGATTGGCAGCAACCACCACCACTGAAGTTTTCCTGTTGGATTCGGCTCGAACGATCCTATATCATGGTCCGGTCGATGATCAATATGGGATTGGTTATCAAATCGAAGCACCCCGCAATCAATATCTCCAAACTGCCCTCCGAGACCATCTTCAGGGACGGAAAACTCGTATAACCAGCCTATGGGCTCCGGGATGCGAATTGGACCTCTCCTCTCCGGAGGAAACAACCATCGAATGGACCTACCACAACCGTATCTCACGCATCATGCAGTCCCATTGCGTGGAATGTCATAGAGTCGGAGGAGTGGGCCCCTTTCCCCTCGAAACTTATGACGACGTCCGAGAAAACGCAGGCATGATAAGCAAAGTAATCAGGGACGGGTTGATGCCTCCCTGGTTTGCCGCTCCTCCCCCATCCGGGCATCCGAGTCCATGGGCAAACGACCGCTCGATGCCTCAAGCGGACAAGGATGATTTGTTAGGCTGGATTCGAAATGGCAAAGCGCTTGGGAACCCTGCCGACAGTCTCATGGTGACCAAGCGTTCCGGAGATTGGAGCATTGGCCGACCGGATGCTCTCTTTTCATTGCCCAAGGAGGTTTCGGTCAAAGCAACGGGCCAAATGCCCTATGCCTACTTCAAGGTGCCCACTGGATTTAACGAAGATCGCTGGGTCGAAGCGGCCGAGGTGCAACCAACGGCTCTTGAGGCGGTACACCACGTCATCGTCTTCGTAACCGACTCCCAAGGAAGGAAAAGGGAGCCTCTCGTAGCTTACGTTCCCGGAAATTCCTTTTATCAATACCCTCCCGGCGTGGCTAAAAAGATCCCTTCGGGCTCAGACCTTCTCTTTCAAATGCATTACACGCCAATGGGAAAGCCCACCAAGGACCGTACCCGTATTGGTCTGCGTTTCGCCCAGGTTCGACCTTCGAAAGCGGTTCGCACCTTTCCCATCCTAAACAAGCGAATCAACATCCCCCCACGAACGGACAATCACATTGAAACCGCATCGGAAACGCTCCCCGAAGGAGTTGCCGTTCGGGCTTTGATGCCCCATATGCATTTGCGAGGGAAGGCCATAAGGTACGAGCTTTTCTCGGGATCCAAAGAAGTCGTTACTCTACTTGATGTGCCGCATTACGACTTCAACTGGCAAATGAGATACGAACTCATAGAGCCGATGGTTATGCCTAAGGAAAACCGGATTCTAGTCACTGGAATTTTCGACAACAGTAAGGGCAATTTGGCAAATCCAAACCCTGGCGAAAGAGTGCATTGGGGAGATCAGTCGGATGACGAGATGTTGATTGGCTACGTCGAATATGAAACCGATGTCTTGGCGAATGAAGAAAGCGTCCGATCACCAAGCGCGGACCTTTTCTCAAAATTGGACCAGGATGGAAATGGTTTTCTTTCCAAAAGCGAATTTCCCAAGCCCAGGCTTTTTTCCTTTTTTGACCAAAACCAAGATGGGCGGGTCAGTCGTGAAGAGGGAACGACCGGGGTGGAGTCCTTGAAAAAAAGATCGGACGGCGCTCAAGGGATTAGAGCAGTTCTGCGCGGACTGACTGAGTCTTTCCGTTAGAGCCTGTCGTCCAATTCCATCAAACGCTCCACGATCCGTTTCATAGCAAGAGGAGGAATCGATTCCCCTATCACTTCCCTGATGAGTTTTTTCGAAAAAATTTCCCCCTCCCTCATTCGTCCATATTTGATACCCTCGAAACTGTAGGTTTTGGGCCAATCGGAGCGATCGAGGGTGGAAAGAATCATGATTTCCCTCAACGAAAGCACACGGTGCTGATCCGGGTGTCCCTTGAGATCACTTGAAATGACTCCACTATTCATGGTCAGGGTACTTCCGGGCCGATCCCATCGCATCCTTCGATAGGAAGACCTGAATCCCCTAACTAGTCGGGCATCCGCACCCTGCCCAATTTGCGGACGAGGCAAGGATGATCCGCAACTGCAGGTCACATCGACCGGATTGACCGCCCGTTTACCGCAATCGGGACACTCCACGTTATCAAAGGCAGTCTGACCCTCTGGGGTCGCTTTCATCCAATCATGTTGTCTTTGGTTCCAACTGGGAATGCAGTGATAGGGGTCCTGTGGGTCGAAAAGCCGAGAACGGGCATCCAAGGAGCTTAAGTGACCGATTGCCTCTCGCAGGGAAATCCAAGAAGTGCGATTACTCCCACCATGCGTGGGAGCGGGATGAAATTCGCTTGGTGATTTGGAATAGATTTCCTCAAGAGGTAAATGCTTTCCAGTCAGGGACGGAATCCTGCATCCGATTGTGATCAATCGCTCGCGATGGTGCGGGACCCCATAATCCCTGAAATCAAGAATCGAGGAACGAATGGAGTAACCCATTGGATGCAAACGGCGACCAAGACATTTCAGGATGTTTTCCGGTTTCCCCCTTTCGTTTCTGATCACCGTATTTTCCATGCGTCGAACGTTCTCCAGAACAAACCAATCCGGCGACAATTTTTCCAAGACCGAGATGCCAGGTAGAATCAGTCGATTACGCTGGTCTTCCACGGGACGACTTCCCGAACGAATCGAGGATGCAATTCTTCCCGCGCCATTCGAAGACATGCCTTGGCAGGGGGGAGATAAGGTAATTAACCAAGGAGATCTTCCCTCCAGCGCTTTCCGAAAGAAACTCACGTATTCTTGGTGCAAATCCCATATGTCTCCCTCAAACACTTTGGTATCCGGAAAGTTAGATCGTATGAGGGCGGCTCTTGACGGAATGAGTTCACATGCGGCCAAAACCGGGATTTTCGCTCCCCATTCGACGCCAACGTCGCCCAGACCGCCTCCGGAGAAGATTGATCCGGCCACTAAGCTTGATCTTTCTGGAGATTTTTTTTTCATCAACCCATGAGAAATAACAAATTTCTCGCTTCAATCCAATCCTTAGCGAAGACCGGGCTTAAGTTCCCTTTCTTGAGGATTTGAAGGGTTTAGGTTGGACGTCTTGCGACATGGTAACAAGTTTCAATCATCTACAGATTATGAAAAACCTATCCACAGTTATCTTCGCCGCCCTCTTTTTAGCAAGAGGCTTACTCGCCCACGACCCTGCATCGGACATGGCTTCCGCAGCCACTCGATTCTTGGAATCGCTTGGTTCGAAGGAAAAGGAAAAAACCTTCTTTCCCTTCGGCTCCGATGAACGAGAAAATTGGCATTTTTTCCCCGGAAGCTTTGTGAAACCGGACGGAAGGAAAGGTTTGTCAATTAAGGAAATGTCTCCTTCACAGAAAATATTGGCTCAGGGACTCTTGGGTTCGGCTCTCAGCCACAGGGGCCTTCTTGAGGCATCCGAAGTGATGTTGCTCGAACAGATTCTCTACGAAAAGGAAGGTCGAGCCATACGAGACGTCGAACTCTATCACGTCGCGATCTTTGGACTGCCCGACAAGGCCGGCACTTGGGGTTGGCGTTTCGAAGGACATCATCTGTCGTTGAATTTCAGTTTCCTTAACGGAAGAATCTTTTCCGTCACTCCAAGTTTCTTCGGGGCCAGTCCCGCGAAAGTGAGTGAAGGCAAGCATGCGGGTATGAGAGTCCTCTCCGCTGAAGAGGACAAAGCCAGAAAATTGGTCCGGTCGCTGAACTCACCCCAAAGGAAAATGGCCATCCTTTCGGAAAAACCGCCGCGTGAAATTCTCTCCGGGCAGGACAATGTCGTTGATAGAAAATCCTTCTTCCCTCCTCAGGGATTACCCATAACCAAAATGAATCCAAGACAGCGAGGATGGTTGGAGGAAGTGATTCATGCCTACTCCGCAAAACATCGCTCCGAAGTCATCGAACAAGTTGCCGGAAGAAAGCCGCTGCTCCACCCCGAACAAACCTTTTTCGTTTGGTCGGGTAGCGTACAGGATGGAGAACCACATTATTACCGAATCCAGACTCCCGACTTTCTCTTCGAATACGCCAATACCCAAAATAGCGTAAACCACGTCCACGCGGTCTGGCGTGACTTCAAAGGAGATTTCGGTCGGGATCTCCTCGCCGAACATTACCGGAACGATCACCCTACGCAGAGCGGATGGGTTTCGATGTTTGATGGCAAAAGCCTAAAGGGTTGGAAAGCCAACGAAAACCAAGAATCCTTTTGGGTGAAGGACGGATGCATAGTGACAAACGCTCCGGGTCGATGCCATTTGTTTTACGAAACCGAAAAACCATTCAGGAACTTCGAGTTCAAGGCCCAGATCATGACCCTTCCTCACTCGAATGCGGGAGTCTATTTTCATACGAGTTTTCAAGATGAGGGGTGGCCCAAGGTCGGTTTCGAATGCCAAGTCAACAATACCTACCACGACCCAAAAAAGACTGCGAGCCTATACGGAGTCGTCGATTGCCTCGATGCCCCTGCGAAGGATGACGAATGGTTTGAATTGTATATCAAAGTGGATGGCAAGCGGGTCATTACAAAGGTCAATGACAAGACGATCGTCGATTGGACGCAACCTAGCGACTGGAAGAAGGGCGAGAGTTTCGAAAGGATTTTGAACGAAGGAACCTTTGCCCTACAAGGACATGATCCGGGAAGCACGGTTCTTTTCCGAAACCTGCTCGTAAAGAGACTGCCATGAACGCATCGACACTCTGTGCGGTTTTTTTCTTTGCCACGCTCGCTTCACTCCTTCAAGCCAAACCGAAGTCCTGGCCTCAATGGCGCGGACCGGATGCATCCGGCCATGCTTTTGAGGGAAATTTCCCAAAACACTGGTCTCTTGACAAGAATGTCTTATGGAAGGCAAACATACCGGGCCGAGGGCATTCCTCCGCCGTACACGAAAATGGATTGGTTTGGATCACAACTGCCATTGAAACTCCTGCCTCCGCCGAAGAAAGAGCAGAGAGACTTAAGGAAAACGAAGGCTTGGCCACCGTAAACGTTCTGTCCGAAGTGAGTTTGCGGGCATTGCGAATCGATCCGCAGTCCGGAAAAGTCCTGCTCAACGTCGAAGTGATCCGTAAAAGGCAACCTCAATGGGTTCATAACCTCAACAGTTACGCATCGCCAAGTCCCTTGATCGAAGACGATCGCCTATATCTTCATTTCGGAGCGTATGGAAACGTCTGCCTGGATGCGGAAAACGGAGAGCTTTTGTGGAAAAACAATCAACCCGAACTGTGGGTAATGCATGAGAATGGTCCCGGCAGTTCACCCATTCTTTGGGAAAACCTGATGATCTTCCATTTGGACGGGAGCGACCGGCAGAGTGTCGTTGCCCTCTTCAAGGACACCGGCAAACTCGCATGGCAAACCGAGCGTTCCGGAGAAATGCGGGAGAATCCCCAATTCCAAAAGTCCTACTCGACTCCGATCATTCATACCATGAACCAAAAACCCGTGCTGCTCTCATGCGGCGCCGACTGGGCGTACGGATACGATCCGAGAACCGGTGAGGAACTTTGGAAAATCAAATACGGAATTCTTGGGTTTTCCAACGTATCTCGGCCCATCGTGGGGCATGGAATGTTTTACATTTCGACTTGTTTCATGAAGGCTGAAATCCATGCTTACCGGTACGAAGGGTTGGACACTCCCGAACTCGTCTGGAAAATGACCAAGGGAGCCCCCAAAATGCCCTCTCCCTTGTTGGTCGGGAAAGAGCTCTACGTCATGAATGACGGAGGAATTCTCAGCTGTGTGGATGCAATCACCGGAGAATTGCAATGGAGAGAGAGGGTTGGAGGGGAATTCAGTTCTTCTCCGACTTTTGCCAATGGGCTCCTTTACTTTTCAGACCGGGCAGGCAAAACCACAGTCATAAGACCGGGCAAGGAACTTGAGGTAATTGCGGAGAATCAGATGGGCTCCCCGCATATGGCTTCCATCACTCCCTATCGGAATTCTTTTTTGCTTCGTTCGGAAGAGGGCCTTTATCGAATCGGAGTGTCCAAGGAATAGTCCTATTGGTTTCGTAAGTTTGAGAATACCCTGCCGCTGGGCTTCCCAGGCAGAGATGACAGCCAGTCGTCCAATAAATCGCTCAGGCGTTTAACCACCTTGGGGTTGGACTTGGACAGATCCTTGGATTCGAGTGGATCCTTCGTAAGATCGAAAAGCTCGAAAAAGTCCCGGTCTCTATTCAGGCAAAGCTTCCATTGCCGATCCACCACTGCATAGGCAACCCAATGATCGGGCTTGGAATCCCGTGGTGGCCAAGAGGCTCCGATTCTCCAAAAGAGCGGCTTGCTCCGGATGGACTCGCCCTGCCCCGTCAAGGCTTTGACTTGGCTCAAGCCGTCCGGATGATAGGTAGCGGGTAATTGAACTCCCGCCAATTCGCAAAAGGTCGGAAGCAAATCAACCGCCGAAAGGATGGAGGTCTCGTCCACCTTTCCCGCAGGCACTTTACCTGGCCATCTGGCGATGAATGGGACACCTATGCCCCCCTCGAGTAAGGCTCCCTTGAAAGCCCGGCGTCCACCCGTTATTCCCTTGGCCGCCCCAATCCCATAACCCAAACCGGTCGCTGAATCGTAGCCAAGGGTCAAGGGCGCGTCCGGCGCTCCCCGAGCTGGGCCATTATCGGAACTGAAGACAACAAGTGTATCCTTGGTCAGTTTCAAGCGATCCAAGGCATCGAGCAGTTGACCTATTCTAAGGTCTGCATGAAAGAGTGTCGCAGCATAAATTGCATCTTGCTCGCCAAGTTGGGCAAATCGCTCTTGCAGCTTGGGATTGACGTGGAAAGGAGTGTGCGGTTCGTGAATCCAAAGGTTAATGAAAAAAGGCTTCCCCTGCGCTTTACTGCGCTCGATGAAGGGAATGGCGCTTTTGACGTCGTCATGGACGTACATCTGCGGTCCGGAACAATTGAATGCCCCGTAGTCGTCGTAGCCATAGGCGCTCAGGAAAGGAGCATCCGGAATCATGTCGTTCGCCAAGTGCCATTTGCCGTAATGAGCCGTAGCGTATCCTGCATTCTTGAGAAAACGCGATAGCAGGGGGGCCTTGGGATCCAACCAATCAGGCATGTTTCTCTTTTGATTGCTCGGGACCCAGGCGAAGTGACCGTCTATATTGTAACGAGCCGGAAAATGCCCGGTCATAACCGCCGTCCGGCTCGGTGAGCATACTCCACTGGCAACGGTGAAACGATAGAAGTCCGTACCCTCTTTGGCCAGACGATCGATATTGGGCGTTTCCAAGTAAGGATGGTCATGGCATCCGAGGTCGCCCCACCCCCAATCGTCAGCGAAAATAAAGACTATGTTCGGACGTTCCGCCGATTGAGCCGCGTGACCAAGGATTAGGAGGAAGAGGAGAGATAGGAATTTCATGAAGGATTGACCATTGGAAATCTTGGGTGCCTCGTAAAGCCGAATTGATCCGCCAAGAGATAATTTTCCCACGCATTGCTACTCCTGAAGCCTTTGAGCAAAGCCAAGGATTGATCCTTGCATCAGAAAGACTGCGTCTGAATAGCCCCTAATCAATCACTGGAATTGGAAATTCCCGGGAGGCCAAATGTTCGGCCTCCATAATTTCTTTGAGTCGTCGAACGATATCCGGATGCTTTTCGGAAAGATCCTTGGATTCGGATTCGTCGAGCGACAGGTCATAAAGTTCGATTTTCAACGGATCATGATTTTTCCCTTTGCGAATCATTTTTTGACGAATGCCTTTCCATTTACCCATCCAGACCGCCTGTTGTCCGCCATATCCTGAAAATTCCCGATAAAGATGAGGGCGGCTGGGCATGGCTTCGTTTCCCAAATGAGGAGCAAGATCATGACCATCATGTTCTTGGACAAGGGGCGTCTGAGCTCCAATCAAGGAATGCAAGGTCACCATCCAGTCCTCAAAACCCGTCATTTGATCCGATACTTCACCCGCTTTGATTCTGTCGGGCCACTTTACGATCAATGGGACCCTGATCCCACCCTCGTACAGGGAGCCTTTCAGCCCACGCAAATCCCCTACGCTATCAAAAAAATCGTAATCCACTTCCAACTTCAAGTGTGTGGTTCCGTTATCGGAAGTAAAAATCACAATGGTGTCTTTAGTCAGACCAAGCCGATCGATCAAATGAATCAAATTGCCAACATAACGATCCATTCGGGTAATCATGGCGGCATAAGCGGCTCGAGGAGTGAAATGAGGCGTGTATCCATAGCCTTGGGATCTGGTAAAGGGTGGGTCGGTCCAACGAAGTTCAAGATAAGGCAGCAGTTCTTCGTCCGGAACGTGCAGAGCTACGTGAGGAATGATCGTCGGATAGTAAAGAAAGAAAGGCTTGTCCTTGTTGTTGCGGATAAATGCGAGCGCCTGTTCGTTAATTCGGTCCGAAGCATAATCCTTTCCCTTGAACACTTCGTAGCTTTTCGGGTCGGCGGGGTCGGCTCCCTTGGGTAGGGAAGCGTGTCCTGGAACGGGGGGGTTGTTGCCAAGAGGGACCCGATCGCGATCGCTCCATAAATAATCGGGATAATAACTGTGGGCATGTCTTTGGCAATTGTAGCCGTAAAAACGATCAAAACCCTGATTCATCGGATCTCCCTCGGTGCCCGGCCCCCCCAAGCCCCACTTGCCGAAGACTCCTGTAACGTATCCTTCCCTTTTGAAAACTTCCGCCAAGGTAACTTCGCCCAGAGGAATTGGGAGCTGCCCCTCGGGTTTGAGCTCCCCATTGTTCCGGATGAATGCATTCCCCGGGTGCTTTCCTGTCATTAGAACGCAACGCGAGGGGGCGCACACTGCATTGCCCGAGTAATTCCGAGTGAAACGCATACCCTCCTCGGCAAGCTTATCCAAGTGGGGAGTACGGATTTTTGTCTGACCATAACATCCGAGTTCCTTATAACCCAGATCATCCGCAAGAATGAAGATCACGTTTGGTTTTCCATCTCTCGCAAAAGACAGAGTGAAGGAAAGAAAAACAAGGATGGGAAGCATTTTCATATTACTTGAGTATGCAAAACTAATCCCGAAAACAACTCCGAATGAACTTTACCGCAACAAAATCAGTCCTAAATTGGAGGGAGTCTTCACTTTTCCCGCGATGAACAAATACATACTCTTTTTTCTCTTTGGATGCATAAGCCTATTTGCGAGCCTTGCCTCCTATGGCGAAAATGCAAAGATCGTTTTTCTTTACGGAGCCAAAAGCCATGCCTCCGGAGACCATGAGTTTCAAGCCGGTTCCCATCTGCTTGCAAAACATCTCAACGCTCAATCCGAAGTCAAAGTCAATGCCATCGTCCATTCCGGTTGGCCCGAAGAGGAGACGATCTTGGACGACGCCAAGGCCATCGTAATCTATGCGGACGGAACGAAGGTGATTGGTCATGGTTGGGACAAAATGGACGAGTTGGTTCGAAAAAATAAGGTCGGTGTCGTCTTTATGCATTATGCCGTGCACCCCAGTGTCGAACAGGGTGAAAAGTACTACCTCCCATGGATCGGTGGATTCTTCAAGAACGGCGTGTCCGTAAATCCGTTCTGGCGAGCGAAGATCAAACCCATGAAAGGTCACGAAACCGCTCGCGGGGTCGCGCCCATTGATGCAGTGGACGAATTCTATTTCAACATACACTACCATCCCGAGGCCTTGCCCCTGGGTACCGCAACTCCTACCGAGAAAAATCTCCTTCGAGTCAACAACGTATGGAACCGAGGGGGCTTTCTCTCCAAAGGCAAAAGCCAATCTCTGCTTTGGGGGATTGTTCGTGACAATGGTGGAAGAGGCGTGGGCTTCACGGGAGGTCACCATCATAGAAACTGGGCTCTTGACGGTTACCGACAACTCGTGCTGAACGCAATCGTTTGGGCAGCCGGCATAGAAATCCCCAAACACGGAGTGCCCACATACAAAGTCACGGAGGATGAATTGAACGAAAACCTCGATGATTACGGAGATCGTACCAATTGGATCAAACTACCCACCTTGGCAGACGTTACTTTCGAACCGGGTCCGTGGATGACTCCCGAGGAACATGCGGCATCCAGAAAAAGACCCAAACAGAAAAAAAAGTAGAAGAACGCATTCTTGCTTTCCCAAGAGAGCGCCTCACTTGCATTTGAGCAACCAACCCATCAAACAAACCAATCATTATGTCCAAAACGTTAACTCTATCCTCCTTTCTTTTGAGCTTCTTGGCCCTCCATGGCGCTCATCACAAGCCCGGCGAAATGAAAGCCATCTTTGACGGGAAAACCTTGGATGGTTGGACCCAGTTAAACGGAAGCGCCACCTACCGCGTGGAAAAGGGGGCAATTATTGGCAAAACCAATGAAGGTAGTCCCAATTCCTTCCTTTGCTCGGATAAGCTCTATGGAAACTTCGAGCTTCAGTTTGAAGTCAAGTTAATCAACGACGAATTGAATTCCGGTGTGCAAATTCGCTCGAACACCCGCGAATTGACGGAAAAGGAAAAAGCCCGAGGATTCAAGAAAGGCCGAGTTAACGGACCTCAGATTGAAATCGAGGCAACCAAGGAAAAGGGAGCGGAGTCGGGTTACGTTTACGGTGAAGCTTGCGGAGGATGGATGACCCCCAAGGAGGATTTGAAACCTCACAGGCATTTCAAAAACGGCAAATGGAACCAATATCGAATTCTTGCCAAGGGTCCTCGAATTCAAACCTGGGTGAACGGCAACCCAGTGTCCGATCTCATTGATAAGGAAAAGTTCGAATCCCACCCCAAGGGATTCATTGGCTTACAAGTTCACGGGATCAAAAAGGGAACCGGGCCCTATTTAGTCGCATGGAGGAACCTAAGGATTCGGGAATTGAAGTGAGCGAACGCTCGCTCAAAGGACAAGCAGGCCTTCAGAACCCTGGCGGCCCGCATCGGCTCCCTTCTCGTTATCTTCGAAAGAGGGACTTCCAAGGACTCGGCTGAAAACGCTTCATCGCTTTCCCATGAATCCTTGCCATTGGGAAAGATACAGGATAAAGGGGATATTTTGAGCAATCCAACCCCTCAAACGGATGATTCGAATAAAGAGTTCGGTATCAAACCAATCTTTCGGTTTGCCGACTACCTCGGCTTACTGATTGCCGTTCCTCTTCTCATTCTTCCTCCTCTCACTTACTTGGAGCTCGGAGCGAATCAATGGAGAGAAGGATTTATTCCAATAATCATGATTAACGCGGAAATGAAGTTTTGCGTGATCATGATCTTCGGATCACTGCTGACGGCCTTACTCGCTCTCAAGTCTTACTTTTCGGGTAAATCTCGATTCCTTCCAAGGTTTTTCATTCTAAGCGGAGGAACCTTTCTCCTTGCCATCTTCTTATCGACGATTTTCGCCCATAACCTGGAACGGGCATGGATCTCCTCCTTTCTTTGGCATCTCCTTCCTTTGGGAATCGCATGCGCCTTGGTCAATCTCGATTGGACACGAGGCAAACTACTTTTCTTTCTGGGTCTTTCGGTAGCGGCAGGAACTCTTTCCTGCTTGGTTGCTCTTGACCAGCATTATCAATGGACGGATTGGAGCCAAAGATTCCCTCGGCATTCGCAAAGCATTCCTGCCGGAATTATCTTCAACCATAATTTCGCGGCCGAATACCATGTGCCTCTGATTCCGATTTGCTTGGGTATCGCACTATGGGCAAAGAACCATTGGTTGCGTGGAATTTTTCTGTCCGTGATGCTCTTTTTCTTGCTTCCTGCGGTCACCCTGTCACTTGCCCGGGGCGCATGGGTCGGATTAATCGGCGGTTGTCTCTCCACTTGCTTTTTCTTTCTGATCGCACTGCATTTCCATTCTCAATGCGCCAAGATCAAGAAGCGGAAGGCTTACTTCCGTTTGCTACCTCTTTTCCTCCTTTCCCTTGCTCTTCCCGTCTACCTTCTTACGTCCAACCACTGGAAGGACACCGAAAGCAGCCCAAAGCAATCAACTGAACAGAATCGTGAATTGGCTGAATTTGAAACAATCTTTAAGGATGATCCCTCTAATCCGAGCGATGCCTCCGAAAATCGTCGCATAGCCACTTGGACCGACGCGCTCAGGGCAAGCTGGTCCAAGCACTTCTTTTTCGGCCGTGGCTCCGACCACTATGAGATGCATTTTCATGAATCCGCAAAAATTGCGGATAAGACTACCGGTAAAACGCTCGTTCGATACGTCCACAATGATTACCTTCAAATCCTCTATGAAAACGGCATTTTAGGTCTTTTGGGTTTCTTGGGACTCTGGGGAGGAGCGGTATTCCTCGGTTTCAAGTCCGCTCTCCTACGTGCGTTTGACTCGGATTGGAAAGGTATGGGTTTGCAACTTGGCTTACTTGCAAGCCTACTTTCCTTTCTCATCGAAGCGATTTTTGAATTTCCCACAAAATCTCCCTGTGCCCTGCTAGTGGGTTGGACAACCCTCGGCGTTTCCATCGGATTTTCCCTTAGCGGTCAAAAAAATCCTCCCAAAAAAGAAAATCAAAAGCTTTCGCTCGGACCTTTGGGCAAGCTGGTCGTTGGGAGTATTGGCCTGGCGCTGGTTCCCGTTTCCTTTCTTTCGGCCAAGGATCTTTTTTGGGGTAACCTCTACTACTACCAAGCCAAACGGGCAAGTGACCTCGGAGATCACGAAAAAAGTCTTAGATTTCATCGAAAATCCATCCTGCATACGCCATGGCATCACAGGGCGAGAAAGTGGGAATGTTTTTTTCTGCTGACGCGAAAAAAAGATTTTCAAGCGGCTCTGGAATCTGCGGAAGAGGCCATTCGGGTTCACCCAGGTTGTCTCAATGCCCATCAATACCGGATCAGTGTCCTTTTCAGGAACCTGAATCGGAAGCAAGAGGCGAAGGATGCCTTTCTCGAGATGAACCGTTCCGCGCCTTATCACCCTTACACGCACAGGGAATCACTCAAATTCTACCCCAAAGGAGCAAAGTGAAGATTTACGCGATTCAACTGGGTTTGTCTTCGGAAGATAAATCCTACAATTTCAATGCAGTTAAGGAACTTTTGCTCGAATGTACCATTGAGCCCAATTCCCTGATCGTTCTGCCAGAAATGTTCGGCACCGGGTTCAATTTAAATCTATCCGAAACGATTTTAGGGGAACCGTCCCTCACCGAAGGTTTTTTATCCGATTTAGCCAGTAGCCAAAGATCATGGGTCGTTGGGGGAACGGTCGTTCCGGCTACTGAACGGGGTTGGGGCATAAACCGAGCCCTGATCTTGAACCCGAGCGGTGAGAAAGTAAGGCACTACGACAAAATCCATCCAATGCAATCCCTTGGAGAAGATAAAGTGCATCAAAAGGGCGCGAATATCGAACTCATTAACATTGAGGGGTTTGAAGCATGCCCTTTCATCTGCTTTGATTTGAGATTCCCGGAAATCTTCCGACGCGCAACACGGTTGGGCGCCACCCTTTTTGTTGTAATTGCATGCTGGCCGCAATCTCGCATCGAGCACTGGTCCACTCTTCTCAGAGCTCGGGCCATTGAAAACCAAGCCTATGTCGTCGGTGTCAATGCGATTGGGTATGGCTCGGGAATCGAGTATGGAGGTCACTCGGTCGTGATTGATCCAAAAGGAAAAATTTTAGCCTCCACGCAACAGGAGCAAGGTGTCTTGGAGAGCCGGATTAACTTGGATGAATTGACTCGGTGGCGAAAGGAATTTCCGGTTCTAAGCCAAATGCTTCCCGAATGGTCCTGATCCAAACAAAGAGCTATTCTCCCGCCCAGAGAGACTTGGGGAGGTTCATCTTGGCAAGAATTCGGTCCAGCTTTTGTAGTTCATCCGCTGAAAAATCGAGGGAGTTGACCGCTTTGACGTTCTCAAGGATTTGTTTTGCCGAACTCGCTCCAATCAGTGCGCTCGTGATCGAATCGGTTCTCAAAACCCAGGACAAGGCCATTTGAGCAAGACTTTGACCGCGCTCTTTCGCATGATCGTTCAGTTCGCCAATTACCCTTAAGTTCTGTTCGTTCAACTCATTTTTACGAAGAGGTGATTTCTCGATCGTGGCCCGTGAGCCCTTCGGTATTCCATCAAGGTACTTGTCGGTAAGCATCCCTTGAAAAAGCGGGCAAAAAGCAATCACTCCAAGACCCAAGTTTTCGCAGGTTGACTGAAGGCCCTTTTCCACCCAACGATTGAGCATGGAATAATTCGGTTGATGAATGGCCAGTGGAGCGAAGGAATGGGCTTTGCAAACGGATACCGCCTCTTGGGTCTGATCTGGGAGATAGCTACTTATTCCAGCGTACAGTGCCTTACCCTGTCGAACGGCGCTATCCAATGCCCCCATCGTTTCCTCCAAAGGCGTATGCGGATCAAATCTATGAGAGTAAAAGAAATCAAAATATTCGACGTTCATTCTACGCAGAGACTGATCCAAGCTGGCCAGCAAATATTTTCTCGAACCCCACTCGCCATAAGGCCCCGGCCACATATCATAACCTGCCTTGCTGGTAATCAAAATCTCATCTCTCGGTAAATCCCTAAGGATCTTTCCCACATTTGTCTCAGCGGAGCCATAAGGAGGTCCGTAGTTATTGGCCAAATCGAAATGAGTGATTCCCGCATCAAAGGCTGAACAAATCATTTCACGCTGATTTGCCGTGGGCGAACTTCCTCCAAAGTTATGCCAACAACCCAAAGTCAAGGCAGGCAACCTTACCCCCCATCGACCACATTTTCTGTAGGGCATTCTCCCGTCATAGCGATTTGGATCCGGTTT
>NZLE01000010.1 GCA_002692605.1 Opitutia bacterium | reverse complement strand
TCTCTTTTGCTTCGCCAAAGTGCCCTTCAACGGAAAACTCATCACCCACACCGTCGGGCAAGGTGGTCAAATCCGTCTGGATAACCCTCCACCGAAGCCCAAGGCTCCACAAACAGTCACCGCAGCCAAACCCAAACCGACTGCAAAAGCCGCCCCCAAGCAGAAACCTTTGAGCAGACTTGAGCAATTGAGGCTGGCGGCGCAAGGGAAATAAGCTCATGCAACGGAAACAACTTCTTTTCTCCCTGCTCCTTCCCTTCGCCATGACTTTTGGCGAACCTCCTTCAGCCACCCCCGCCGAATCGAATTCGTCTGCCCCTTGCCTCAAATCCGACAATCCACCGTCAACGGAGGCAGGCCTTCCCAAACCGGTCACAAGTTCTGAAAAAGCTCTTTCTTCCGAGGCTGCGATGACACGTTTGGACGCATACCCTCCATCCATTTCTCTTACTACGAAAAAGGATTTCAACTCTTTCGTTTTGGTCGCCACTTTCGACAACGGCGTTACGAAGGACGTGACCGACGAATCGAACTTGGAGATTTCGGACCCCAAAGTTGCCGAGGTCGAGAATAACCTTCTTCTTCCCAAAACGGATGGCAAGACTCTACTCAAGGCAACCTACCTCGGAAGAAGCGTTGAGATTCCGATTACGGTATCCAAAGCTCAGGAGAACCGGACGGTCAGTTTCAACTTGGACGTTATGCCCATTTTCATGAAAGCGGGCTGCAACAACGGTTCCTGCCATGGTTCGGCCCGTGGCCAAGACCGTTTCATGCTATCTCTTTTCGGATATGATCCCGAAGGCGACCACTACCGGATAACCCGGGAACAGGGCACCCGCAGGATTAACCTTGCGGTCCCCGAGGAAAGCATGCTCGTGGAAAAATCAATCGGCGCGGTTCCTCACACCGGAGGAAAATTGTTTTCCAAAGACAGCGAACATTGGCAAGTGATGGTGGATTGGCTGAGGAAGGGAGCTCTTGACGACCCCAAGGACGTCGCCAAACCGCAAAAGCTCGAACTCTTCCCTCCCGAACTGCTTCTTGAGGGAAACGGGGCTTCTCAGCAAATGACGGTGCTCGCCCACTATTCCGACGGCACCACCCGAGACGTCACCAAACTGACGGTCTTTCAGTCCAATAACGAACTTTCCGCCAGCATAGACGAAAACGGATTGGTGACCGCGGGAAAAAGAGGCGAGGCTTTCGTCATGGCTCGATTTAACGTTTTCACCGTGGGCATTCAGGCGGTGGTGATCCCGGAGAATCTCCAATACGAACGTCCCGCATTACCTGCCAACAACTACGTCGATGCCCTCGTTCATGAAAAACTTCACAAGTTGAGGATCACTCAGTCCGGTTTGTGCTCGGACGAGGTATTCCTTCGCAGAGTTTTTCTCGACGTCGTTGGAATGACTCCGAAGAAAGAGGACTATGACCGCTTTGCGATGGACTCGAGTCCTGACAAACGAGCCAAACTCATCGACGAATTGCTGGATCGCAAGGAATTCACCGAAATTTGGGTGATGAAGTTCGCCGAACTTCTGCAAATCCAAACCGATGACAACCAAGGCATGAGCTATAAGGCCACTTTGCTCTACTTCAATTGGCTCAAGGATAGAATCGCCAACAACGTTCCCATGGATCAAATCGTCCGGGAACTGCTGACTTCCACGGGAGGCACTTTCGTCAATCCCTCGACCAACTACTACCAAGTGGAACGAGACAACCTCAAGATCACCGAAAACGTCGCCCAGGTATTTATGGGAATGCGCATCCAATGCGCCCAGTGCCATAACCACCCTTTTGATCAATGGACCCAAAACGATTACTATTCCTTCGCTTCCTTTTTCAGTCAGGTAGGAAGGAAACGAGGAGCCGATCCAAGAGAGTCCATCATTTACAACCGCAAAAGCGGAGAAATCAACCACCCCATTCACAAAAAGCCCATGCCTCCCAAATTCCTTGGTGGAGAAGCTCCTGAAATCAAAAGTGGAGACGACAGACGTGAGATTTTGGCCAATTGGCTCGCTTCTCCGGAAAACCCCTTCTTCGCGCGAAATCTGGCTAACTTGGTTTGGGCTCACTTCTTCGGACAAGGCATCATCGAACCGGTTGATGACGTCCGGGTTTCCAATCCTCCCTCCAACCCCCAGCTTCTCGACGAATTGGCCAGGAGATTCACCGACTACAAATACGACTTCAAAAAATTGGTCCGGGACGTTTGCAATTCCAGAACTTACCAACTCTCCACACAGACCAACCCATCCAACGAAGGGGATCTGAGAAATTTTGCTCGGGCTCACCTAAGGCGTCTGCGGGCCGAAGTTCTGCTTGACGTCATAACGCAGGTGACTGAAACGAAAAATAAGTTTCAGGGTTTGCCTCTCGGAGCGAAAGCCATTCAGATCGCGGATGGGCGAGTCAGCAACTATTTCCTGACCACCTTCGGAAGAGCCACTCGGGAAACGGTTTGCTCATGCGAAGTGGTTATGGAACCGAGCCTGTCGCAAGCCCTCCATCTGCTCAACGGAGACGTTACCAACACCCGAATCGGTCAAGGCAAGGTTGTTTCCAACCTACTGAAAAAAGAGAAAAAACCTGAAGAAGTGATCGTGGATCTTTATCTCAGATGCTATTCTCGGATGCCTACGGCTGCCGAAAAGGCCAATCTTCTCGCATCCCTTGACCAGGAGAAACCCGATGACGGTTTGAGAGACATTTTTTGGGCTCTTTTGAATTCCAAGGAATTTGTCTTCAACCATTAACGGATATAGTGAGTCGTTTCTTGCTTCCTTTCAACTTATGAGATTGATTCACGCGTTACCTTGTCTTGCTGTGTTTGGAACTGCGCCCATTCTTTGGGCAACACCCGAAAAGCCCAATTATCAGGACGATATCCTTCCCATTCTCGAGCAGTCCTGCAACTCCTGCCATAATCCCGATAAAGCAAAGGGTGGATTGGATCTTACCAGCATGCATGGAATCATGGCCGGAGGCAGTTCCGGAGAAACCGCCATTCCCGAAGACTCTGCCAACAGCTTGCTTTATCTCCTAACTGCCCGACTGGAAGAACCCCACATGCCTCCTCGAGGGGATAAAATCGAAAAAGCTCAACTCAACGCGATCAAGCTCTGGATCGACCAAGGATTGCTCCCCACCGCTTCCGGCAAACCGATGAAGAAGAAGCAGTCGAGCGCCAACCTCAGTCTCAACCTTGCCAGCATGGGAAGACCGGATTCACCGCCTCCCCTGCCCGATCATTTGAGGTTGGAACCGTATGTTCTGACTGATCGGGCGTTTGCCCCTTCAGCCATGGCTTCCGCCCCTTGGTCTCCCCTTTTCGCAATCGCAAGTCCAAAGCAAGTCCTTCTGTATCATGCGGACAATTTCGATCTTATGGGCATTCTTCCCTATCCGGAAGGATTCATTGAATCACTCACTTTTAGCCGCAATGGCGAATTGGTTTTGGCAAGTGGAGGCAAAGGAGGCAAAAGCGGAACCGTGGCAGCTTGGCGTGTTCAAACGGGAGAACGTGTCCTTACTTTGGGAAATGAACAGGACTCGATCCTAACGGCAAGCATTTCTCCCGACCAATCCCTTGTCGCAATCGGAGGAACGTCCAAGCTCGTAAAGGTTTTCGACTTGGCAAGTGGTGAGGTTCTTTACCAAATAAAGAAGCACTCCGAATGGGTCACTCAGGTATCCTTTTCTCCGGATGGCATTCTGCTTGCAAGCGCCGACCGGAACGGAGGGTTGCACGTTTGGGAAGCGGGAACCGGAAACCCCTTTTATTCGCTTATCGGGCACAAAGCGGAAATTACGGACTTGTCCTGGAGGGCGGACGGAAACGTCCTCTTGTCCGCATCGGAGGATGGAGGCATTCGGACTTGGGAAATGATCAACGGGAAGTCAGTCAAGACTTGGACTGCCCACAGTGCGGGAACCCTGTCCGCCCATTTTGATGAGAAAGGGCAAGTGG
Source organism: Opitutia bacterium (assembly GCA_002692605.1). Taxonomy (GTDB): domain Bacteria; phylum Verrucomicrobiota; class Verrucomicrobiia; order Opitutales; family Seribacteraceae; genus Seribacter. The sequence goes on along the minus strand of NZLE01000010.1, from coordinate 8,148 downwards.
TCAGTTCGGGGCGCGACAAAACGGTCAAACTTTGGGACCAAAACGGCAAAGGCATTCGAACCGTCTCAGGTTTCAAGGACATTGTCATGGAAGCCCGGCTTTCCCATGACGGCGCCAAGATCATTTCCGGCGATTGGAGCGGAGAGATCAAGGTTTGGAACTCAGCGGATGGCAAGCTTCTACGGACCTTGAGCGGAAACCCTCCGAGCATCGAGTCAAGAATTGCCCAAGCTCGCTCCTTTCTTGAAAAATCTCGCAAGGACTACGAAACTTCGAATCGGAAACTCGAACCTTTGGTTCAAGCGGTGGAACAGGCAAAGTCAGTTCTCAACCAGGAAAAAAACGTCCTGAACGGTCACGAGGATAAGGTTTTGAAATCGCAAATCGACCTGAAGAGAAAAAAGGAGGAGTTGGATGTTGCAAAGAAGGCCTTGGCCGCGGCCAAAACCCAAAGGGACGGTTCGCAAAATGAGGCTGCGTCCAAGAAAAAGCTTTGGGACCAAGCGAACGCCGACGGGAACGCCAAACTCAAAAGACTCCAAGAAATGCAAAGCCAGGTCGCAAAGCAGAGAACAGAACTTTCCGAATGCTCAAATACCCTCGAACAAGCGAAGCAAATCAAATCGCAAAACCCGGAGGATGCCGATGCGAACAAAAGTTTGCTCGCCGCGCAGATGTCCTTCGATGAAAAAAAGAAAGAGTTGGGAGAATCCGAAAACCTGCTCAAGACCTATGATAGCGCCTTCCGCAAGGCGGAGAGTCATCTTACCCTAGCCAAAAACGCTCTTGCATCCTCCAACGCCAAATTGAGTGAATNCTCCAAGATCTTGGCAAGCGCGCAAAAGAATCAAAACGACCTGATCATAGAATTGAAGCAATTCGAAACTTCGCNCAAAACGAACAGTTCATTAAGGGATCAATGCAAAGTCAAAGTGGTTTCCCTGGAGAAGGANTTGGCCAACAAACAGAAAGCCACGACCGAACCGAACGCGGAACTCCAGGCCGCAAGATCTCAGATCACGCGCCATGAGAATGACCTCAGATTCTGGCAGGCTCAAACCATCAACTTGGAAAGACATCATGAGATCACCAAGCTAAGTGATTTAAAGCTTGAATTCGAGTCTTTGGAAGAGGACNTGGAGGAGTCCCTGCNACTTCAAAATCAGGCGACTTCGAACCTTGAAAAGGCTTCTGAGGCCATGCGTGTCCTGCCGGAAAAAATCACGAAAGCCCAGGAACTTGTTGCCCAAAAGCGGAAATTGCTCGCGGATAAGCAAAGGGATGCCGTGAATTTGCAAAATCGAAAAAGCGAAAAAGACAACTTCCTCTCCGAGGTCGAAGCCCTAAGCTCGAAAACGGCAAACCAGACGAAGGTCGAATCTTCCAACGAAACCTTGGCCCAAGCGGAATCCAAAATCAAGGACGCATTGAACCTTCTCAAAGCCGATTTAACCGAGTTCGCAAGTGCCCAAAAAAACCAAAATCAGCAAATCCAACTCGCTCAGTCTGAACTCGGGATTGCCGAAACTGCTTTGGCGTCCGCCCTGAGTATGCGCGAAAGTAACCCCAAAGTTCTTGATGAAAGCAAAATCGAATTGGATCGGATCAATCTCCTGGTTGCCTCACGAAGAAAGGCGGTGGAGGATTTCCGGGGTCGACTGAACCAGCAACTGGCAAAGACTGAAAACTTACTCAAGGATTATTTGGCCGCCTCCCCCAAGAGGTGAGGCTTGCCTTAGAGACTCCATCCCTTTCGATATTTTCTTGAGACGTAAGCGTCGGCCTTTTTCGAAGGAGTCGTAAGANTAGGACCGTCCCACTCCACTTTCTCTCCGGAACGGACCGCCAGATTCCCAAGCAAAACGGTCTCGGTCAATGGACCGGAGTAGTTGAAATGAGCGAGCGGAACCGGACCTCCCTCTATTCCCCTAATCCATTCGAGGTGATTGCTGTCCTGAGTGGATGCCCCTTCCACTCCGACGCGGGCAATGGTTTTGGGAGTGGTCTCTTCGATATGTCTGACTTCATCCGCATCCCGTCCGATGATTTTCCATTTGGTGGAACGGCGACTGAACGCCATTACTCCCTTATCTCCGACTAAGACCGATTCATACCCTCTAAGATCCTGCCCATCGGCAACTTCCTTTGCCGGCATATTTGGCTGACCATCCCTTCTTCCATCATACCAAATCATGGTTACGGGTGGGTTCGGACCGCGAGCGGGAAACTGATACCGGATGACCGACCACACGGGAGCGGAGAGTTTAGAATTCCCCGATTGCTCCGCTTCGACGGACAGGGGGTANTTCAAATCCAAAGCCCAATAGGGCATGTCCATTATATGGCAAGCCATATCGCCCAGCGCCCCCGTTCCATAATCCCACCAACCCCTCCACTTGAACGGAACGATGGCCGAACTGTAGGAAGCCTGAGGAGCTGGCCCCAGCCAAAGTTTCCAATCCAAGCCCGGGGGGACTTTCTCCTTNGGAGGGCGCTCCCTCATACCTTGCGGCCATATCGGGCGGTTCGTCCAAACGTGGGCTTCCGTTACCCTCCCTAGGATTCCNGCTCTCACCAGTTCGACCGCTCGCCTGATCGGTTCGCCCGCATGAGCCTGGTTTCCCATCTGAGTGATCAATTTTCTCTGAGCGGCGGCTTCAGTAAGCATTCGGGCTTCATGAACCGAGTGGGTCAGAGGTTTTTGACAGTAGACGTGCTTGCCCAAATCCATCGCCGCCATCGCTGCCACCGCATGAATGTGATCGGGGGCGCTTATGGTAACCGCGTCTATATCCTTCTGACTTTCCAACATCTTTCGGAAATCCGCNTAGATCTTGGCCTTGGGGAAGGATTTGAAACTTTTCGCACCCCTATTCTCGTCGACGTCGCAAAGGGCGACGATTTGAGCTCCGGCCTTGGCGGCGCTTGCCACGTCCGCCGTTCCCTTTCCTCCGACTCCAATGCCGGCCAAGTTAATTCTCTCATTCGCCCCCCATACCCGCGAGGGGAGGAACTGAAAGCCGAAGCTTGCGGTTGCGGATAGGCTTAAAAACTTTCTTCGGGAAAAATATCTATTCATGGATTTGGATTTTTTCAGGTCTTTGATTTTCGTCAACCGGATCCACTGATCGCAATCCAAAAATTTGGATCCTGCAAAACTTGACATTGAGGTTGGCATTGAGATTAATGAGGCATGCATCTTTCCCTTGCGCATGGAAACACNTCATTAGGCATTCTGGCTGTATTTCTGACTATCTTGGGAAATCCTTTTCAGGGTTTGGAAGCCAAGGAGGAGAACGCCACCAAACTTTCCGAACTTGCCTTGGCCAAACGCGAAGCGCAGGACTTCGAAAAGCTCGCTGCCTTAATCAAGCCCTCTGTCGTCGTCATTGAAAGCGTCGATCGAGTGGGCAGAGAAGGAGGNAGGGGCACAGGTTTCGTAGTTTCGAGTGATGGGATCATCGCCACCAATTTTCACGTCATTGGGGAGCATCGTGATTTTTCGATTCGCTTTTCGGATGGAAAAAGCTTCCGACCGGACAGCATTCTCGCCATTGACCGTGATCGTGACTTGGCCCTGATTAAGATCGATGCCGAAAATCTGCCGGTTTTGAAACTCGGAGATTCCGACCGGCTCAAACCCGGCGTGGCGATTCTCTCCCTTGGCAACCCGCTTGGCTATTCGTACAGCGTAAGTCGAGGGGTGGTCGCTGCCTTGCGCGAACTGGAGTTTGGTGATGGACGCCCCATGGTTCAAGTGGCGATCCCCATTGAACCGGGCAGTAGCGGAAGCCCCGCGCTTGACCTCGAAGGGCAAGTTGTAGCCATCTTGTCCATCAAATCGGGCGGAGCCATGGGATTTGGAGTTCCCGTCAATGAGCTCAAAAAACTAATGAACGAAAACGACAAGCCAATCCCCATGAAAAAATGGCTTACCATCGGAACCTTGGACGAATTGGAATGGAAACCAGTGATGAACGGTTCCTGGAAACAAAGAGCTGGAATCATTCGCGCAAGTGGGTTGGGCTCCGGTTTCGGAGGTCGGATGCTTTGTCTCTATCAGGGCAACGCTCCCTCCCTCCCCTATGAGATCGAGGTCGAAGTAAGGTTGGAGGAAGAAAGCGGCGCGGCCGGCTTGGTTTTTCACGCCGATGGCAAGGACACTCATTACGGGTTTTATCCTACCGGCGGTTCTCTTCGCCTGACCCGTTTCGAGGGGCCCAGCGTCTTTAATTGGACCATCCTGAGGACGGTGGATTCTCCCGCCTATCAGCCCTACGAATGGAACCTCCTGAGAATCCGCTTGCAGGAGGACGGCCGGATGATTTGTTCGGTCAACGAAGAGGTTGTTATCGATCTCAGGGATCAGGCTTTGATCAAAGGCAAGGTTGGGTTTTGCAAATTTCGGGAACCTACCGCAAGTTTTCGTAACTTTCGTTTCGCCAAACGTTTTCCCAAATCCAAGGTGACTCCTAAAGTCATGTCTCAAGTTCGGAAATTCACCCAAGACTTGGGCGCCCGAGACGACTTGTCTCACGGACAAAAGCAAGAACTCATGAATCTCGGAGACTTTGCCCCTCAAGCGATCGAGGATTATGCCTTGGAACTGGAAAAGAAGGCATCCTCGGTCCACAAGCTTGCGGAGGAGGTCCGCGAACGGTTAATCATCCGTGAATTGGCCGATTCCCTTTCCCATGAAGACGAGCATTCGGTCGACCTTCTCAGGTCCGCCCTACTCATCGCCCGTCTGGATAATGCTCATTTCGATTTGGACGGCTATTTGAGAAAGGCCGACCTTCTCGCTCAAAAGATCAAAATGAAGTTTTCCGATAAAACGACCGGCGAGCAAAGGTTGCGCATTTTGGTGTCCCAATTGTTCGATGAAATGGGCTTTCACGGTAGCACTTTGGATTACCACCACCGTTCGAACAGTTACATGAATGAGGTGATGGATGACCGGGAGGGTTTGCCCATCACCTTGTCCATCCTCCTGATCGAACTGGCTAACCGGCTCAACCTTCCCGTCTCCGGACTGGGACTCCCCGGTCATTTCATGGCCATCTACCGCGAACCCGAACAAGACAAGTCAACGAGGAAAACGGATCGACCCAAGGAGATTCTGATCGATGCCTTTGGAGGTAGGATCATCAACAGACGGCAAGCATCCCAGATCACCGGAGTGCTTCTGAGTGACTTGCGTTTCGAGCCCACACCCAAAAAGGATATCATCACCCGCATGCTTAGAAATTTGATCCAATCCGCGGAGCGGGAACAGGATCAAATCGGCAAACTTCGATACATCGACGCGATCTTGGCCATTACCCCCAACGACCGCTATACGAGGGCGATGAGAGCCATGATCCATTATGAGAGACAGGAATTCGACAAAACTCTCAAGGACATCGACTTTTTACTCATGGAGAACCCCGACAGTCCGGACAACTTGCCTTTGAAGGAAATCCGCAACCGCCTCATTGAAAGAGGCTTGATCGGACACGAATAAGGCTTCCTAACGGACGTCGTCTTCGTTGAAACCCTCTTCCCTTTTGCCGTCCGGGCCCATCGAAAAGAGCAGGTATCCATGGCCACCGTCCTCTCGGGGGAATTCATAAACGTATTCATTTCCCCAAGGATCCAAAAACTCCGGATCCTTCCCAAGGGTATCGGATAACCAAAGGATCATCGAATTGCCATCCTCATGAGAAACGTCCGGAATTTCCGCGACGTCGAAGCTCATTCGCTCATATCCGAACAACCCCGCCGGAATCGTCGTTGGATAGGGAGGAACTTGGAGGGTTCCTTCCGCATTATGGAAGCCCGCCAAGGAAAGAAAAAGACATTCGCCGGGAGTGCAAACGTTCCCGGGGCAATTGGGGTAGGCCCCATGTTCCAACTTGTATGAATCGACTGCGGTCTTCAAAGCCACGATTTCCATTTTTGCCTGCTTTTCGTTTTGCTTTGCGACCACGTAGGAAAACCCGGTGAAGAAAATTCCGACGAGTATCCCGAGTATCGCGACCACCACAAGCAATTCAATGAGACTGAACGCCGAGCGGGAAGAACCTTTCATACAACTACCTGATCCCATCCCATGTTCAGCAACGCTTCCCGTACTTCCGACAAATCCTCGTCCTGCAAAGCCATTAGCTTGAACTTTTCATCCCTGCGTACGGCTTCCTTTAAAAAATCGATGCATTCCCCGAAGCTTTTCAGGACACAGGCATAACAGCCCAAGTTGTATCGGATCAAAGCGTCATCGTAATGCAAGACCAATCCTTTCAATAAGATTTCTCTGGCTTCCTCGATGGATTCCTCACGACGGGTCGCAAAGGCATCCATCACCCACCACTCCGCCTCTTCGGGAAATTCATGGCGCAAACCCCGGGCCACCTCCATCATCCGGCCCCATTGTTCCTGTTCACTGTGAATCGCAACAAGCAATTCTCGTCCCCGCTTGTTCCACACACCACCCTTGGGCAGGGCTCTTAATTCCCTGCGAGCTTCCTCAAACATGTCCAAGGCGAAATAGCCTTGCGCCCGCTTGAGATGCTTCTCGGGTTTTAGAATATGGGGTGGCAATTCGTTTTCGGAGGACACTTCATTAACCTAGAAGAAATCTGACCTTCATGCAAATTGGACGATCGGAGACATAGCTCAAAGGATGACTTGCAGGACCTTTTCACTAACCGAAAAGGCTTGGGACAACAGGGCCGTGGTGGCTTGGCTTTTTATGTTTTCCTTGGCGAAGCGGGTCGATTCCTCGATCAGCCCATCCTCTCCCACCCGGGACAGGCCCTTTTCCGAGAGGTATACCTGATTACTAAGTCGCTCGGTCGCGATTTCCAACTCGGACAAGTTGGCTCCGATGGTGCCCAATTGTTGAGCTACACTTTCGATTTCCTTTGCCAGAAAGCCAAGAGAGTTCCTTGCATTGTCCGCGGTATCGATCGATGAATCGATCAGGGTGATCCCGATTCCAACCGCATCCAAGACCACGTCATTGGCTGATCCACCCTCTATGGTCTTGTTGTTGGTGGCTTCCTCCAACGGTGTGTAAGTGGCATTGATTTGGAAAATGGTATTAGACTCCACCCGCAATGTGAGCTTCGTGGATTGACCATTGGCCTCGAAAGTTTTCACTTCACCAACGTCACCTGAAAAGATGTGGTTGGTTCGGTCATCTCCGAGGTTCCAGGGTTGGGATTCATCCCCATCACTGCTTCCCAGTCCAAGTTGCGTTACGTATAGATCCTTGTTGTCGTAGGTTACGTCATCTTCCCACCAAACGGTTTCAGTTGAAGGAGTGCCATTCTTGTTTTTAGGCCAATTTCCTGCTCCGTCTGATTTTTTGGGGTCGTCTGCGGTTCCCACCGTTTCATCAGGACCTGCAACGTAGATACTATTACCGGGAGTAAGAGGGACGAACTTGAAGGTAGTTGCCTGACCTGGAGCGTATTCGATCTCAAAACGGTCAAAGTCTTGCGTGTATGCGTTCCCTCCCGTTGCCCATTGCATGTCATGCTTATTTCCCGAATCCGATGAATCGGGTCCCCCTGCGGTATCAAAAATGATCTGCGTACCTTGCTTTAGTATGTATCGTTCTCCCGTTCCGCCTCCGTTGATATCAAGAACGAATTTCCCTGAATTGAAATGAACCTCTTTCTCCAGTTGGTAGTATTCCGGAGCGCCAGTCCAACCCGAAGGAGGGTTGGCAAGATTCTTCCTTTCCAGTCCATCCTGTCCGTCCACGGCCTTGTCCGTAAAAGCCTGTCCGAAATCGACCACAGGAAAATACTTTGCGGCCATATCGTCATAAAGGAAATTCCCCATGAAGGTTTCCTTGCGCATCTCAAAGGAATCCTGCTTCAAGGACTGGAATTCGGCATTTAACTGGGTTCTTACTCCTTCATCGACAAAAGGGTCGGCGGCGAGGCTCGCCAATTGGGTCATCCGATTGTAAATGCTTTCCAATTTTCGCATCCCCGCCTCCTGAGTCTGGGCGTAACTGACCGCGTTTTGCATGCTTCTTGCTAAAGTGCTCTTGTTCCGGGTCTCCGCCCCAATGCGGGTTCTCGATAGAAAGGTACCCGCATCACCATTCAATCTTGCGATTTCCTGAGCGTTGCCTGCAAAAAGCATCTTTCGAGT
>NZLE01000009.1 GCA_002692605.1 Opitutia bacterium | reverse complement strand
CCTGGGGAAACTGATTTTCTCTCAGCCTTGGAAATTTCCATAGCTTTGGGTTGTCGATGCATTTCGAAAGCCCAGAAGACTTTCGAGCATACTCCAATATCCGCTCCATGATACTTTTGTCCAAGAGCGTTGGATTACCGAAGTAGAGGATTTTCAGGAGTCCGATTTCGAAGCCATGTTATGAAATCCCTTCTTTCCCTAGTCTTCCCCTCGGTCTGCTCGACCCTATATTTCTTTTTCTATTTCTTCTCCCTGTCTGCCCAGGGGGCGGAAAAGGTAAAGGCCGATACCGTTTCATCGGAGGATATTCCTCCTCATCATGCTATCGACTTGCTTGGCCTGCATGCCTATGCCCAGAAGAGCATAGAAGCCGGCGAAGAGATTGAGTTCCGGGTGAGCAGCTCTGTGCCATACGATTTGTCGGTGGTTAAGTTGGGCGCCGATCCGGAGAACCGTGACAAGGATCCTATGTTGCAATCCTTTCGGGTCGAACAGCCGCAGACCCAACCCATTCACCCTGGTTCCTATTTGCACGTGAACAAGGCCTTGCCGGCTGAGCGAAGCTTGTCCGCGTTGACCTTGGAGTGCTGGATCCGCCCTTTTCAGTTGTCCGGTTGGCAGGGCTTGCTTACCCAACACGAATATCCTGAGCACTGTGGCGTCGGGTTGTTCCTNAGCGAAGGGAANATNGTATTTGGAACCGGCTCCGGGGGGTCTTACGATGCNGCCGCCTTNCAGCAAACCAANTCCGGCTTGGTCAAGGCTCATCGATGGCATCACCTGATCGGTAGTTGGGACGGNAAGNNNAAGCGNATNTACCTCGATGGGAAANTNGTNGCCGAAGCTGCNTTTGCNGGTCCGGTNCGGCCGGGNAAGACCNCNTTGCGNATNGGGGCTTNTGGNNANGANGGAAAGGCCGTNAACTTCTATAACGGGGACNTTGCNATGTGCGCNATCTANGACCGGNCTTTGAATGAGGAGCAAGTAANNAANCGTTTTGCCGATCGNGGNTTNANNGTTCCTGANAANNATCGTTTGCTNGCNTGCTGGCCTTTTGGNGANGANCGNGGCNNNCAAGTTGCCGATGCGAGNGANTTCGGGNGNGATGCCCGNATCATCAACCGGGGAACCTGGATGATCGGGGGNCCNAGNTTNNANGCNTCNNCGATNAACCGNCANNATTCGNANTANGATCCNANNAAGGATNANANNCGCGGACACGGNCTNCGTCTGGCNTCCGACGAAATNTACAATGCCCGNTGGAAGGTGAACCACCGNTTTCGTNTNCCNCCCGATGCNAAGTCNGNNGTNTACGCCGGGCGGTTTGATTTCAAGTTGAAGGGAAAGGCGATGCGCTACCACGCCTCCTTCATCGTGAGGCGCCCCGAGTCCAAGCCGAAGGCCCCCTTGCTGGTCCTTGTCTCATCGAATACTTGGTTGGCATACAACTCGGTTCCCTTTCCCGTCAACCATGGAAAGGGCTTGATCAATATGGGTACGGGCGGTTTGGGTAACAGCCATCCGNGGGCACCGGAATACAGTTTCTACAGTGACCACCGCAACGGGCAACCGACTTACAAGGTTGGCTTGAAAGTGCCTTGGCCGGCCGGTGGACCAAACAAGACCTACATCGGCGAAGGCTATNGCCATCTGCTTCGCGGTGAACGTTTTCTTCACCTGTGGTTGGACAAGCTTGGGTATGAATACGACGTCATCACCGACNGGGATCTGGATCGAAATCCGGAAGTGTTGAAAGAGTACAAAGCGGTCCTGGTGAACGGACATAGCGAGTATTGGTCCGCCCGGGCTTATGATGGCCTGGACGATTACCTCAAGGCGGGTGGTGCGGCCGTGGTCATGTCCGGCAATACTATGTTTTGGCGAGTGAGTTTCGATGAGACGGGCGAAGTCATGGAGTGCCGCAAATTTGGTGGTGGAATTGGCGGCAGGAAATTGGCCAAAGTGGGAGAGCTTTACCATAGTCATGATTTCAAACGGGGCAGCTTGATGCGCTTTTGCGGATACCCTGCCTGGAAACTGATCGGGTTGGAATGCATCGGATGGGGCGGTGGAAATTTTGCNAACTACCAAGTCGATGCTCCCGATCACTTTCTCTTCGACACGCCCAATCGTATCAATCTGAAAAGGGGAGATCCCTTCGGATTCACCAATACCAACAAAGGCGCGGTCGGACACGAATACGACGTGCGCCTTTCGACTTTATTACGGGCTACGAAGAATCCGGTTTTAAAGGGACTGAACGAGCCGGAGGGAATCTTTACCATCGCCAGTAGNCGGAGCGAAAGGAGGGTTCTGGATTTTAATGCGGAGGGACACGGCAAGAGGGTGGGAGGCGAAACAACCATTGCGGAAATCATTTATTGGGAAAGACCGGAGGGCGGGCGTGTTTTTCACACCGGGTCCATTGCCACCGCATGGTCCATGTATTATGATCGGAACTTGAGTGCCTTGATTCAAAACGTCCTTCATCATTTCAGGGTCGAGCCCGTCTCTTACGGAAAGTAGAAAGACCATCCTTTCGCAAAGCTTAAGTTTCGAGTCCTCCGTGAACCAGTTCCACGCCACTTTAATTCTTTTCCTCACCGCCTTGATTTGGGGATTCGGATTCGTTGCCCAGCGGATGGGCATGGATCACATGGGTCCCTATGCCTTTAACGTCTGCCGTTTTCTGGTTGGAGCGGGAAGTCTCGTTCCACTGATTTATTTTCTAGCGCCCCCAAAGGAACAATCAAAGAATACAGGTCCGAACTTCTGGAAGTTTTCCGCCTTGGCAGGCTTTGCCTTGTTTGGGGGNGCCACTCTCCAACAAGTGGGAATACAGCACACTACCGTGGGTAAGGCCGGTTTCATCACAGGTCTTTACGTAGTGATCGTTCCGTTGATCGGTTTTTGTCTGGGCCAAAGGATTGGTAAGCGTACGATCATAGGAGCTTTGCTTGCAGTGTTGGGCCTCTATTTTCTTAGCGTGAAGGAAGGTTTTTCCATGGGATGGGGTGAGTCCCTGGTCTTGCTGGGCGCTTTTTTCTGGGCGATGCACGTTCAAGTGATCGGCTCGGCGAACAATCGAAATCTTGATCCTCTCAGGCTCGCTCTGGTTCAGTATTTGGTTTGCGCGGGTTTGAATCTCGGATTGTGTCTCGCCTTGGAGACTGTCACTTTTGATGAAGTGAAAATGGCTTCCGAAGCGATTCTTTATGCCGGAGTNTTTTCGGTGGGAATTGCCTTCACCCTGCAGGTTGTCGCTCAGAAACGGGTGGATCCCAGTCGAGCGGCGATCGTCCTGAATTTGGAAGCGGTATTCGCAGTGCTTGCGGGTTGGATCTTTTTCGCGGAAATCCTGTCGGATCGTGAATTTTGGGGTTGTCTTCTCATGTTTGGTGGAATGATGCTATCGCAACTCCCTTCGAAAAAGAATCAATGAACTCCCAAGAATAGGATAAAACATGAACAGTCATGAAATAGATTACGAATTGATTGGCGACGATATGCAAATCGTCGAAATCGAGTTGGATCCCGGAGAGACCGTGGTCGCGGAAGCGGGAGCCATGAATTATATGGAGGACGAAATCACTTTCGAGGCAAAGATGGGCGATGGCTCTCAACCCAATCAGGGATTGTTTGGAAAATTGCTGGACGTGGGCAAACGCGCCCTCACCGGAGAATCGATTTTCATGACGCACTTCACCAACAACGGAGTGGGTAAGAGAAGGGTCAGTTTNGCCGCCCCTTATCCGGGTAAAATCATTTGCGTCGATCTGCCCATGCATCAGGGAAGCCTGCTCTGCCAAAAGGACGCTTTCCTCTGCGCTGCCTTTGGAACGCAAGTCTCCATTGCTTTGCAAAAGAGATTGGGAGCAGGATTTTTCGGAGGGGAAGGCTTTATCCTGCAGAAGCTTTCTGGAGATGGGAAGGCCTTCGTTCATGCNGGAGGGACGGTGGTAAGGAAGGAACTGAACGGAGAGACTATCCGGGTGGATACCGGTTGCATCGTGGCTTTCGAAGAAAGCGTTCGTTATGATATCCAAATGGCCGGCGGATTGAAGTCGATGGTTTTTGGAGGCGAAGGGCTGTTTCTTGCCACTCTAAGCGGGTTCGGAACGGTTTGGTTGCAAAGTCTTCCATTTTCCCGCTTGGCNGATCGGATCATCCAATCCGCNCCGAGNGCCGGAGGTAAATCTCAGGGAGAAGGATCTCTACTCGGAGGGTTGGGCCGTCTGGTCGACGGAGACTGACCTTTAGGCAAAANATGCGGAAGCTAAATTAATTTCATGTCTTCTCATCTGTTATTATGCGTTCCTGTTTTCCTGTTCGCTTTGGTTTTTCAAGGCAAGGCATACGATCCACTTGAGACTTTTGAGGGCATTGAAACTCTTGATCGGACGATTAAGGATAAATCCCGTGATCGTTCGATACCCCTAAGATTTTACTTTCCTGTAGGAACGACAAATTCCCCGGTAATCCTATTTAGCCATGGACTTGGAGGTAGCCGGAATGGATCTTCCTATTTGGGAAAACATTGGGCAGGTCGTGGATATGTCGCCGTATTTATGCAGCATGTTGGGAGTGATG
>NZLE01000008.1 GCA_002692605.1 Opitutia bacterium | reverse complement strand
GGATCTTTTTAGAAGTCGTATCCAAGTGCCCGATGGTGGTTGGCACAGGCTTCATCTAAGAGAGGAGGGAAACCCCGCCTTTCCTTCGAGAGCGGTCCGATTTGGCGTGGGAGAAATCTTTGTGGTGGCAGGGCAATCAAATTCCGGAAATTACGGGGAGGTGAAACAATCGACTCAGACTGGATTGGTTTCCGCTTTTGATTTCGACAATAAGAAGTGGCAACTGGCGAAGGACCCTCAACCGGGGGCTGGTGGAAGAGGTGGAAGTATCATGCCTTTGCTCGGGGATGCTTTGAGTAGGGCATTTAACCTGCCAGTTGGAATCATCGCCTACGGGCAGGGTGGAACAAGCGTACGTGAATGGTTGCCTCAAGGCTCAAGGTTTCCCAATCCACCAACCGTTGAAAATAAGGTTCGAAAAATAAAAGATGGAGAGTGGGAAAGTTTGGGAATGATATATCCCGGATTTGTTCAGCGTATGAAAGCATTCGGAAAGAATGGTTTCCGTGCCGTGCTTTGGCATCAGGGAGAAAGCGATGCCAATCAAAAAGATCCGACACGCACCCTTTCAGGTCGTCTATATGAAAAGTATCTTACCCAATTAATTTCAAAGACCAGAATAGATCTGGAATGGGACGCGCCATGGTTTGTGGCACAAGCCACATACCATGTTCCAGGTGACGAATCGGATCCAAACATTCGTGAAGCGCAGGCAAGTATTTGGAAAAATGGAGTATCCCTTGAGGGCCCGGATACGGATCGGTTAAAAGGCGAACTGCGAGCCCAGGACGGACAGGGTGTTCATTTTAGCGGTCCGGGATTGAAGGCCCATGCCGATGCATGGTTTGATAAGGTAAGCCCATGGCTTGAGCAAAAAGCTAACGTCACCGAGTATAAATTCTCGTTTGGCGCGATTGCCGATTGTCAGTTTTGTTCTGGGCCCAATCGTCGCTCCAGGCATTATTCCGCCTCTGCCGGAAAGCTTAGAGAATGTGTCGCCGAATTGAATAAGCGCGATCTCGAATTTGTTGTCCACCTTGGTGATTTCATAGATCGTGATTACTCCAGTTTTGATACGGTGTTACCCATTTATCAATCCTTACGAATGCCGTCGTATCACGCTCTTGGAAATCATGACTTTGACGTCGCGGACAAATGGAAGCTTGAAGTGCCCAAGCGTATGGGAATGAAATCAAAATACTACGATTTTTCCGTAAAGGACTGGCGATTTGTAGTTCTTGATGGGAATGACGTCAGTTTTCATGCCTATCCCCCCAATAGTCCGCAATATCATGAGGCAGAGAGATATTACGAGGAGAATAAGATTAGTTCTCCCAAGTGGAATGGAGCTGTGGGAGAAAAGCAGTTAAGCTGGCTACGGCACGTTCTGCGGAAAGCGGAAGAAAAAAGGGAGAAGGTTATCTTGTTTTGTCATTTCCCGGTTTATCCCGCAGACCCCCATAATTTATGGAATGCGAAGGAAGTCATTGCATTGCTGGAGGAGTTTTCCTGTGTGAAAGCATACCTCAACGGTCACAATCACAAGGGTGGATACGGCAAAAAGAATGGCATTCATTTCCTTACCCTAAAAGGAATGGTGGAAACGGAAAACAACGCTTACACCATCATTGGTGTTTATCGGGACGAGCTAAAGGTGTCGGGCTATGGCATAGAGTCCGACCGAAGCTTATTGCTTGGAGAATAAATTTACTCATCCGTTAACTTCGCTTAAATATGGTTTAAGGAATGACTCCCAATCTGTGAATATCCAATAAAATTTATGAAATTACCCTTGCCCATCCTTCTTTCATTTACATCTCTCATGCACTCTTTTTCCTTGAAGGGAGCCAAGGGTATTGAGGAAGCTCTTTTTACCTGGACGGATTCACCGTCTACCACACTGAATGTGATTTGGTTGGTAAAAGAAAAAGATCCAGCGCTTTTTCTTTGGGGCAAAACGGATGATCCGCATCCAAGTTCTGCGGAGGTTAAGAGACATTCTTTTTACAGGGATTCCAAATTAGAGGTTTGTCAGGTTCTGCTTAGGGGGTTGAGCCCAAATACAGGTTACCGGGTATTTTTGGGCGACAAGGAATTTCGTGCGCGAACGCTGCCGGCGAAACGACCGGATCGCATCCGTTTTGTGACCGGTGGAGATATGATGCATTCTCCCGAGTGGCACAAGGATGGGGTGAAGGCGATGGTCTCCAGATCCCCCGATTTTGCGCTCTTGGGAGGAGATTTGGCTTATGCAGACGGAAAGTCGTGGGAGCGGTGGCTCGACTGGATTGAGGAGTATGCGGACCATGCAGTATCAAAAGACGGTTATTCCATTCCATTGGTTGTGGCGATCGGCAACCATGAGGTGAACGGCGGATATGGAAAAACTCCCAAGGAAGCGCCTATGTTTTACAACCTATTTCCACTTCCAAAAAAACTGAAATCCTTTTACGCCATCGATCTCTACGAAGATTTATCCGTTGTGGTACTTGACACCTCCCACACGCATTCCATCGAAAGTCAGGTCGAATTTTTACAATCCTCGCTCTTTTCCCGCAAGGCTCGCACCCACTTATTTGCTCTCTATCATTTCCCCGCTTACGGAATTATGAAGGGTGGTTTGAATAGTCCGATAAGTAAAAGCATTCGAAAACATTGGGTTCCCGTGTTTGACCAATATGGTTTGGATGCGGCATTTGAAAACGATCACCACGTTTACAAGCGTTCGAAACTTTTGAAGGGAGACAAAGCGCATCAGGATGGTACTCTTTACATCGGGGATGGAGCCTGGGGAGTTGGGACTCGTAAACCCGGAGCCAAAGAGTATTGGTACGTTGAAAAATTCGAACCAACCCGACACGTCATTGAAGTTGAAATCAAAGACAACGTCCGCACCTACCGTGCGATCAATCATGACAAGAAAGTTTTCGACCAGTTCGTGGATAAGCGTGATGCAGACAAAAATAATAAGTGAAAAACGTGTAATCAGGCCTTGTTCTTTCGGAGGCTATTTCAAATGATTGACCGTATGAAAAAACCATTCGTTTCAATCACTTCATTATTTTTACTTGGATCTTTATTTGGTCAACCTGAACAACCGGAAATACGAACCTTGGATTCCAAGTTCGCAAAAGAAACCCAATGCCTAAATCCCGAATACCTTTTGTTTTCGGCAAGTAAAACGGGTAAGGATAAACCCGCGCTTTTGATCTATCTTCACGGAGGCGGTGGAGTCGGCAATGACGTTCGTCGCCTGCAAGGGCAGGCCAAAGCTTTGCTTGAGGGGATAGATCGTTTTGAAAAAGGACCTTGCCATGTGGTTGTGCCTCAATGTTCGCGAATTCGAAAAGACGGAGGACGAGGAACCTGGGAGCCCGAGGACTTGAATCTTTTACTTGAGGGACTTGAGTCCAGCCTTGGTTTTGATTCAAAGAGAATATACCTGACCGGTAACAGTATGGGCGGATACGGTTCCTGGACTTGGGGAGGAAACAGTCCCCAGCATTTTGCGGCCATCGCGCCAATCGTTGGGGGAATCGGTCCGGGCGGGCCCAAGGACGTTTCTCCGGAATTGGAGCGTTGGGCGTTGAATTTGGCCAAGGTGCCGGTCTATGCATTCGCCGGAGCGAAGGATCGGGTCGTGCCTGCCGAAAGATCCGAACGCATGGTCGCCGCGATTCGCAAGGCAGGTGGCAAGCAGGCGAAGATCAAAGTGTATGCGGATCAGGGTCACAATGCCCGCCAAGTGGTTTATGCGAGCAGAGAATTCTACGACTGGATGTTTTCGAAGGTCAGAAAATAGAGACCTCCGTATTAGGGCTTGTCCAAAGCATTCACACAAGACAGAGAGGTTTTTCCGTAAGATTTGAGAAATACGAGACATACATAAATATGAAAATAAGATTCGGTACTTTATGTGCGTTGGCATTGCTTGCCAACTCTTTCCTCACTCCTTCATTCTCCGAAAAAGATAGGTCGGGTCAGGAACCACTTTTGCGTAACGGAGACCGTGTTGCCATCGTGGGAGGAGGATTGATCGAGCGGGCGCGATTGAATGGGTATCTTGAGACTGCCCTTACGGTTGGCGCGGGCCCCAAAGTGACTGGCTTGAAATTTCGAAATCTGGGATGGAGCGGAGACACGGTTTTCAATGATGCCCGGTCCTATTTCGGAAAACCTCAGGAAGGTCGCGAGAGGTTAAGGAAGATCATCGGGGAATGGAAGCCCACCGTGGTCTTGCTCAATTACGGGTCAGAGGTTGCCTTGTCATATGGGCGGGCATGGACGGACGAACCCATTGCGCGTGAACGTTGCTCGGGTCCATGGAAGGAAAGCTTGGGTGTTTTTACCGAAGGATTTCAAAAGATGGTTGATGCAATCAGGAAAGAAGCGGGAACTGAACTTCGTAAGATTGTAATCCTGACGCCACCCCCTTTGGAAAACTTGGGGGTGCCTTTACCCGACCATAGGGAAACCAATCGCAGGCTGGCTGAAGTTTGCAGTTCCCTTAAAGGCTTGGCTCAAAAAAACCATTTGGAATTCGCAGATCTTTTTGGTGCGATGAAAGAACTTGAGACGGAACCGTTGACCCATGATGGTTTGCATTTTACCGATATGGGGTACCGCCAATTGGCGGGTGCGCTTTCTTCGGTACTAGGCTATGGACCGCCTCGGAATAACTTCGACGATGATCCCTCGGTTCAAGAAATCAGAAAGGCCGTAATTGAGAAAAACCGTTTATTCTTCCATCGATGGCGACCGGCTAACGAAACTTATCTGTATCTTTTCAGAAAACATGAGCAGGGGAACAATGCGAAGGAAATACCTCAATTTGACCCGCTCATCGAACAAAGTGAAATGGAAATTGAAAGGGCCAGAAGTGAATTTTTCAAAGGTTCTCAAGGTTAACTTTTCCGCACACCTCCCTCTCTCATGAAAAATAAAGTTTCTCATTTCCTCCTTGTCGCTCTTTTATCATCTTACGCACACGGGCAACGCGGTCTCACCAAAATTCCCGATACCTCGATACAAGCCCAACTGGATGCTTTCGTTCTTCCAGAGGGAGCCAAGATCAATCTTTTTGCCAGTGAGCCGGTGGTACGAAATCCCATTCACATGAACTGGGATTCACAAGGCAGATTGTGGGTGGTGGGCAGTCCGCTTTACCCTCATATCAAGCCGGGTCAGGAGGAAAACGATCAAGTCGTTGTTCTCGAGGATACCGACGGAGATGGAGTTGCGGATGAAAGCGTGGTGTTTGCCGATAACCTGCACATACCCACAGGAGTTCTTCCCGGAGACGGTGGCGTGTATGTGGCCAACAGCAATGATGTTTTGTTTTTGGCAGATACCAATGATGATGGGAAAGCAGATCATCGGGAGGTTGTTCTTTCCGGTTTCGGTACGGAGGATACTCATCATATCGTTCATACCTTCAGGTGGGGGCCCGAGGGAATGATGTGGCTGAATCAATCCATTTACATACATACTCATTTGGATACCCCGTATGGCATTCGCAGACTGCTTGGAGGCGGAATGTGGCACTATCGTCCTGAAACCCGACGGTCGGAAGTCTTTATGAAAGGGTTGGTCAACCCATGGGGGCACGTTTTTGACAAGTGGGGTCAAAGCTTTATGACCGATGGAGCTGGTGGACAGGGAATCAACTTTGTTTATCCTCGAGCCGTATTCGTGGCATCACCCGGGGCGCCTCGCAGAGTGCAGGGGCTCAATCCCGGACAGCCTAAGCTGTGCGGATTGGAAGTCTTGTCCGGCACTCATATACCCGAGCATTGGCGTGGTGCGTTGGCTTCACCTGATTTTCGTGGTCATCGCATTAAAACCTATCGTTTGAGTGATAAGGGGAGCGCATTTGAATCGAGGGAGTATAAGGAGTTACTCGCATCCAAGCATGGAGCTTTCCGTCCGATTGACGTTAAAATGGGACCTGACGGAGCAATCTATGTGGCAGATTTATACAATCCGATCATCCAGCATGGTGAAGTGGATTTTCGTGATCCCAGACGTGATCACAAGCATGGACGAATCTGGCGGATCAGTTTTCCGGAGAATCCCCCGGCGCCTTTTACCAAGCCTGCAGAAATGAATTCCAAGGCTCTTGCAGAAGCGTTACTTTTTTCGGAAGAGAATATTGTCAGGGAGCTGGCCACTGCTGAACTACGAACCCGCGATGCTGATAAAATGTTGTCGGCGTTAAATTCTCTGGAGCTGAAAGATGATCTTCACATAGTTCGTCGAGTTTGGGCAACTCAGGCCTTAAATAGGTTGGATATTGGTTTGGCCAAACAATTGACAAAGTCGAAATCACATAATGCAAGGGCGGCTGGTCTGCGTGCCATTTATTACGATGCATCCAATCAAAAATACAAAAACGTATTGTCGATTGCCGAAGAAGCAGTCTCGGACCCATCTCCCCACGTTCGTCTATGGGGTGTGAGTTTGTTGGCTCAACTTAATGATCCCCAAACCGTTGCCATAGCCTTGCGCGCTCTCGAGGGTGTGGAGGTGGATGACTTTCTTGACTTTGCGGTCTGGTCCATATGCAGGGAGCATCGCGACCGCTGGGTGAATGAGATGAAAACGAAAGGGGAGAATCCATTCGATAGCCTTTCTCAACTCCTCTTTGCGTCTTCGGCAATCGGAGAGCCTCTGGGCGCTGATCAAATCCTGGACTCCCTGGCAAAGGGTAAGATAAGGGAAGACAAGAAAGTTTGGGAAGTTGCCAATTGGATTGCCAATAAGGGCACTCCCGCGCATCTGCAAAAATTGCTGGATCTTGCGCTTCAAACGGCGTCGGTAAGTCAGCGGCATGCGTATTTGAATGCCATGCTTACCGCAAAGAAGATTCGAAAAATCAATCCATTAGGAAGCCTTGAAGCGGTGAGGCAATTCATGCAAAGCGAGAATGACACGGTGTGGAGTACCGCGGTTGAATTGGCAGGATTGTGGAAGCTGGAATCTGCCCGTGCAAATTTGGAAGTTACGTTGAAACAGACCGATTCCAGGCGGGTGAGAAAGTATGCGGCAATCAATTCCCTAATCGCTATGGGCGGAGAACAGACGCGGAAATTCTTCGATGAGCAAATTCAAAATCCGCAAGTTTCTTACCCATTAAAATCCGCATTGATCAAAGGACAGCTGAAAATACAACCCCAATTGGCAGCCCGCCGAGCCGTTCATCTCATGCGTAGTATTCCAAAGGGACAAGAACCCAACGCTCTCTTCTCAGCTTTCATTGCCAATAAGGGTGCCTTGCAGGCTCTGACCAAAGAACTTCAGAACAGTAAGTTGCCGGAAGACGTCGCATTGAAAGGAATGCAGTTGGCGGAGAGCGCCCCCACGCGACCGCAGGCTCTGATAAGGGCGCTTCAAGCTTCCGGAGGGTTGAAGCCAATGAAGATGAGCCTTTCGAGGGATGAAATGATTGCCATGATAGATCGCGTCAACACAAAGGGAAATGCAATCCGCGGAGAGAGTGTGTATCGTCGAGAAAACTTACAGTGTGTCGCTTGTCATGCGATCGGAGAAGTCGGTGGTGTGATCGGTCCAAACTTGGTTTCGATTGGAGCCAGCGCACCCGTTGACTATCTGATCGAGTCTCTTTTGGAACCGAGTAAGAAAATTAAGGAAGGATACCACACGAACCTGATTATTCTAAATAACGGTGATTCCTACGCGGGCGGTATTCTTAGCGAAACGGATAGTGAAGTGGTTGTTCGTGATCTTACCGGAAAGCGCAACCGAGTCGCGAAGAGGGACATTGCCAGTCAGACGATATCGCCGGTTTCTCTTATGCCGGTTGGTTTGACCTCTCAGTTGCGTGAGGATGAATTTGTGGACTTGGTACGTTTCATGGTCGAACTTGGAAAGGAAGGAGAGTTTAAAACCAGCTCCCGGCGTTTTGCCCGAAAATGGGAAGTCTTGCCGGCGGGCTCGCCCAATCCCGGAACGATTCACCATTATGGAGCCGGTATGTTCACTCAAGAGTTCAGTGGGTATGAATGGAAGCCCTTTTTCGCCATGGTGGGAGGAGGAATTCCAGTTGATGAAGTGCCGGTGGCGTTGAAAAGGCGGTCCGATGAATATCAGGTTTTGCGAACCCATGTCGAGGTGGCGAAAGCGGGTAAGCACAAGGTCCGCTTGAAGGGAGATTCAAGCAATATGGATTTGTTCCTTGAAGGGGAACCTATCGAGATACCGAGTGGTCGAAGGGAAACGGAACTTGCAATTGATTGCAAAAAGACGGGGAAACAGCAGTTAATGCTTGTCCTTCAGGGACCCCAGTCGGATGGACAGGTTGCGCTGGAGGCCCTGTCCGAGGATTTGAACATGCTGAATTCTTTCTAAGCATGAGGGGTGCATGTTTTGCGATCATCAGTGCCCCACTGCTTTGTGTTGCAGGTTGGGCGAAACCTTTGATCGTCGCGCATAGAGGCTCTTCCTTCGAGCGTCCTGAAAATACCCTCCCTGCCTTTGAACTGGCATGGGAGCAAGGAGCCGATGCGATTGAGGGGGATTTTCTGCTTACCAAGGACAAACAGATCGTTTGTATTCACGACCATTCGACCAAGCGCTTGGCTAATCGCAATCTTGTGGTAGGGGAATCCACCCTTGAGGAGTTGCGAGAACTGGATGTGGGTTCGCACAAGGACCTGAGTTGGAAGGGAACGAAGATTCCCACCATCTCGGAGGTCTTCGCGACCATTCCGGATAAGAAGAAAATTTTCATCGAGGTGAAATGTGGAATGGAAATCATTCCCTATTTGGTCAAGGAAATCGGAAAGAGCAATCTGAAGCCCGAGCAAATCATATTGATTTGTTTCGATCAGGAGGTGATCAAGGCATTCAAGCAAGTCCTGCCGCAGAACAAGGCGTATTGGTTATCCGGTTTCAAGAAAGACAAGGCTGGGGATTGGCTTCCGACCCTAGACAAAGTCCTGATGACGCTCAAAGATACCAACGCGGATGGACTGGATTCCAGCAAGAACGTTCCCAGCGAGATTGCCCGCAAGGTCATGAGGGCAGGTTACGAATGGCATGCCTGGACCGTCAATGACGTAACCACCGCCAAAAACCTGAAAGCTCTCGGAATTCGATCCATCACCACCGACCGACCGGAATTGATCAAAGGTTCCTTGTGAAGGAGTTTCCCTTATTGAGATAAGGTCAATGATCTTATTGTTATCCGTACTTTCACTTATGGGCGCCGTTTATGCTCATCGCTTGGCGTTCAAGCTTGGAGTTAAGAAATCTTTTCTCTCGTAAGGAAATGCCAAGGTCGAGTTTGTGAAGGGCAACCGAGACCAGATGACCTACGAGTTCCTCAAACCCCCTTGCTCCGATCGATTTCATGATCAAGGGCTCAAACCCTTGAAAGGAATAAGCAAAGGAGGGAATGCGTTTTGGGAATCCGCCTAGACAACGGCATGGGTTTGGCCTTTACTGAAAGGCTATGAAAACCAAGAAACCAAACTTTCGTCTCGGCGGATTGCTTCTTTTACCAACTTTGTTCTGCCTTTCGGGGCTCAGCGCCATGGATGGGAAGGAGATCGATCTTTTGACGCCGAAGGCAATAAGCCTAAACAAGAACTGGATTCTCGAAAAAGGGATTCTTTTCCCATCCGAAACTCCCGGTGGCATCATTTGGTCAAAGGAACAATTCGATGACTTCGAAATCAGCCTTCAATACAAAACTTCCAACAAGGCCAACAGTGGCCTGTTCTTCAGAACGGATCCGAAGAACGCAGTTCAGGGTGGGTTTGAAATCCAGATCGCCTCACCTGGCATTTACAGTGGCAAACATGTCGTTGGCTCCCTCTATGACGCCAAGGAGCCCATGGTTGAAGCAGGAAAACCCGATGGCGAATGGAATAGGTTAAAACTTATCTGCAAGGGGTCTGAGTTCACCGCTCACTTGAACGGAAAGAAAATCATCGATCTCAATATTGATGACTGGAATGAACCAAATAAAAACCCGGACGGATCCAAAAACAAGTTCAAGGTCGCCTTGAAC
The DNA here is from genome assembly GCA_002692605.1 of Opitutia bacterium. Classification (GTDB taxonomy): domain Bacteria; phylum Verrucomicrobiota; class Verrucomicrobiia; order Opitutales; family Seribacteraceae; genus Seribacter. The sequence continues at coordinate 43,285 of NZLE01000008.1, read as the reverse complement.
GAGCTCCCCCAAAAGGGTCATTTCGGCCTTCAATATCACGGTCAACCCGTTTGGTTCAGGAATATCAAAATCAAACCCTTATGATTTTAATCTTGAAATTCATTGCTTTGTAGACCCTGATTTGGAGATGCGCAGGGACCTTTCAGGTAAACATATATTTTATTGTGTTTATGGAAGCTCACTTACAAGATGACATTGTCCAATCTGATTAATACAGATAAATTTACATTAACCCGAACGATAAGGAATCAAAATGGCAGAACCAAAAGGACTGAGTAAACCCGTAAAACTGAAAAGCGACTTGGCTGCATTTCTTGGAGCCTCCGAGCTTCCTCGTACAGAAATCACCCAAAAACTTTGGGACTACATCAAATCGAACAAGTTGCAGACAAGAACTGAAAATGGACAGCCCGAAAACGCAGGTAAGTTCATTGTTGCAGACGCGAAGCTTCTGACGATCTTAAAAAACACTAACACCACGAGCAAAACTGGTAAGGTAACTGATTTAAGAAATCTCAAGGAAGGCGAAACCATCAACATGATGCAAATGGCATCGGTGGTCGGAGCCAATATCGAGTAATTCGATAACCAACGAAACCTGATATTTTTGGTAAAAGAGAACGCGCTTTCCTTGGTGTGAGCGCGTTTTTTTTGGCGCTTGTAGATTTCATGCTTGCCACTCGCTCACTGATCGAAAGAGCATGGATCTGATCCTTCCTTAAAAACCTTTCCCATGTTCAAGCTACCATTCCTTGCGTGCCTGCTGATTTTTTTGAGTGGTTGCATCCAGCAAAAATTTCTTCCTTATCCAGCCGGAACCTGGCGTTTCAACAAGCAAGACTTTCTATTTGGGGTTTCACATACCATCGATTTGTTTTCGGATAAGGCCTTTACCTTGAAAAGCCATAACAGATCCTCGAAAACTTTAGTGAACGATTATTCGATCAACGGTTTCGGAACTTACCTCATTCAGGGGAATGCGATCGAACTTAAGTTTGATGAACCCTACAGGGAAATGAGCTTAGTCGATGGTAATTGGACATCTGATGATCATTACCTCTTGTATGGAAAAATAGATGGCCCGAAAATGAAAATAAGTTTTCCCAACCGGGATATCACCTTTTTCAGAAACGGAAAGCTATGAAGAGGCGCAATCAGAAGGTTTGTCTTACAATTCTCGCGTTCGCCCTTGCGCTCTCTGGCAATGGATGCTTTGCCCCTCCCTCACTGTCCCTGCCCAAGCATCCGGAAAAGCTTTTCGTTTACGAAGGCTTACCTCATCCCTTTCGAGAGCGCGTCTTGTTCGAAAAGGAAAGAAGTGGACAGGAGAATGAGGAAATTCATGGCCATAGGTTTTATTCCCAGAAAACCGAGGCAAAAGGGAGGGATAGGGAGCGTTTGTTACGTTTGCTTCGTCCGACGGGGGGGCTTAGTGCAAAACGTGTTCAAACCGATTGCGGTCCATTCCACCCGGACTTTGGAATTGCCTGGTCGGCGGAGGAGGATGAGTTTTTCCTTATGATTTGCTTTAGCTGCCGTGAGCTTGCTCTATTGGAGAACGCAAAGGAAAAGCTTTTCAACCTTCCGGGAAAAAAACGGGACTGGGAGGAAGCTCTGGCCGTTTTTCAAATCAAAAAGCCAAAGAAAGAATGAATCTGAAAGACCGAAAGCAAATTTTCATCGGCATGATCCTCATCAACGTCGCCCGATTTCTGATGGCCGCGACCTTCCTTACCACTCAGGATAGTTTCAATTCTTCGGATCTCTCTACGAACAAGATGAGCCATAAAGCCCCTTACTCTTCGTGAACCGAAGATCCATCTTTGTTCCCAGGGTATTCGATTTTATGAACGGAGGTTTTCTCTGGAGACGTCTCCTTTGCCTAGCTTTGGGTTGCCTTGGTTCCAACCTTCAGGTCTGGCTTGGAGCTGTCGGCAAGTTGGATGATTTGGAGAGGTTCGCGAATATGGATCCCAAGCCCTTTGTGCTGATTGAGGCGAGTGGCGATAAAATCAAGAATCGGGGTCAAGGGGTAGTGCTCAGTGAGGATGGGTTGGTGATCTCCGTGGGCCATGCTTCTTGGCTCGAAGAGGAGAGGGCTTATTCCAATCGGTTTCGGATTAGTTTTCGCGGGAAGAAGAACGGGTTGCCCGAAGGCGAAGTTCACCGGCACACCACCCGCTTTTCGGATCGCGAGGGGACAAGCTTCTTGGAGACTTACTATCAGGCCGAACAGATTCGTTTCGAGGGCTCGAGATTCTTGGACGGAGCGGATTTGGGTGTATTTAAGATAAGGGGGAAAGGGAGATTCCCTCGAATCGAATTCTTTTCTCAGAGCCAGCCTGATATGGAAATTGGAGAAACCCTATACTTATGCCATTATAATTTCCCTCATAAACCGGCCGACCCCTTTTTCCTGATCAATCCGATTGAGGTGGTTGGGGTTGCTCAAACATCCAGCGGAATGCAGTATTTGGCCAAGGGATATTATCGGGTTGGCTCGAGTGGAGGCGCCATCCTCAAGAATGGGAAGCTCATCGGTATCCAGAGTTCGGCTTATACCGTAAACGCAAAGGGGGTGGGAGAAATTCCGCTCGGATTGGTCTCTTTCCATTTGGTTTGGAAGGACCGTCTTTCCCCGATCCTCGAAACCAAACGCCCCGCAAAGCCCGAAAAGTAAGGAAGCCTAGTTTCGCGCGCTGGGTTTCCGTAGCTCAAAGGATGGAACCGCGCCTATGAAAAAACTGAAGAGACGGATCGTAAGATTGACAACCCGTCGATCAGTTACTTTCGCTGAGGGCTTCCAAAATAAGCAGAAAAAGATTTATGATGTCCAAGTAGATGTTTACCGCCAAATCGACAGCGGTTCCCCACGATTCGTCTCCCCTGGCCATGGCTTTTTCCAAACGATTGAAATCATATATGAGATAAAAGGTGAAGAGGACGATGCCCCCGATCGTCTGAATCATGCTGAAAGAACTGTCTTTGATGACGTAAGCCTTGAAAAGGCGAAGGATCACAAAGGCCAAAATGAAGAAAAACAGAAAACTGCCCAAGAAGCCGAAATCGGTTTCCGAGAAATATACGATTCCTGCGGTCATGAAAACGGAAAGAGTAGTTGCGACTAAGGCGAAGAAAACGTTATTTTGCCATTTCTGAGAATAACGATCGTGGTCTTGGGTCAGCACTTCTTGCTTAAACCTCTTATGAACCTGAATCATTTCCTGGGAGTCGGCCTCATAAGTTTTTTCGGGAGAGTCTACGTAAAAATATACGGTTTTCTTGTTTTCGTCCCCTCCCCAAAAGCTTTTCTTCATTTGTACGGTTTTGCTCTTAAGTCCGAGTTTTTGCCTGTATTTTCTAAATTTGAATGACTCCCCGAACATGGTGATGGTGGGTCCCATACTCCATCCGATGCAAAAGGAAAAGGCGGCCAGGGCATAGAGGTTATTCGGAAAAACGTCCGCTTGGTTCCAAACGATGAAAAGGGTGAGAAAGGTGCCTCCAATCGTTAGAATCGATTCTTGGGTCGTTTCGTAAGCCTTGTTGACTCTTGCTGCGATGGACGTAATCACCAACATGCCACCGACTAGCACAAACGTTTTGAAAAATAGGACCTCATTCATGGTTTTGCTCCCTCTGCTGAAATTTCAGTTTAATGGTTAAAGCTAAAGCAGGTAGCTTAAGATTAATTTATGCAAGAAAATAATTGTCCTAATCAAAGCTGTTTTTCTCCACGTCAGTTTTCGGCCAGTAAGAGCTTTTCCCTTTACCGAAGACAATATGAGGAATGCAGGGCGGTTGCAGTTTTATTCCTTCTTACTTTTTTCAATAGGGAAAAGATCAAAGCCGAGAGGGCGCTCAAAGACGCTGGAAGCATTCATCTCTTGGCATTCATATCAAGACGCCAAAGCTTACGATGAGACTGATGGCACAGAAAGACCAAGCCGATTGCCAGGATCACGGCGTAAATCGGCACTCCGATGGAAAAATAACTACGGGCAGGGTCGAAATGAATGATCGCAGTATTGAGGGCCACAAAGTAGATCCTGATTTCAGTTGGGCCTATTCCCAAAAAATAGATTTCAAATTCGTTGGTGGCCGCGAAGCTCAAAAACGAATTTACCATATAGCCACTGGTTATTGCTAGAATTGCAAAAAACCACCATTCCAGATCTTGATCCATGGGGGCAATCATTGCATACGCTATGATCAACGCGCTTTGAAACACAAAATCCAAAAAGTGATCCATGTAGAATCCCCACTTCACGAGCCCAGTGTTTCGGGTTCGTCCGACTGCTCCGTCAAAAAGGTCGGTCAGGTACTGGAGGGCAATCGCAACAGAAACTCCCCAAAACCAAAGGATTTGTCCCGAGACGCGGACTTTCCATGCGCAGAAGATTACCAAACCGGTCCACACCAGCGTAAGCAGGGTGAGGTGATAGGTTTCCAACCAATTGGGTATTCGGTTTACCCAACGAAGGACAAATGCCTTCTCCCATGGACCAAGAATGGATTCTCCTTTTTTGAAGGCCCCTCCAAATCCTTTCTTCTCCATATGATTCCAAGGGGTTTTCGAAGCGGGACGAACGATTGGTGGTTGAGTTTATCTTCAATCGATGAAGGAAACCGTTTGGTTTTCCCTGATTTTCTTAGAGTAGATTTTGCCGTCCAACTTATATTTCAGATCAAGAACCTTCACCGTTCCACCTGCCGGATCTTTGCCTGCAAGTTTGTTTGTCATGGCAAAATCGTACTGGAAATCATCGAGTTGTTTTTGAATGACTTTGCGAACGTCCATCTGGCGTTTTGGATTTCCCGCTTCCCCATAAATGGCGCTGAGCAATTCAATCTGAAGCTTTTGGAGGGGCCGGAAAATTTTATGTTTTTTGTCCCCCGCAGAGATGAAATAAGCAATTAAATCCTTAAGCTCCTCTGCATTCATCGAATTGATGAGACCACCCGGCATCATGGAAATCTTCGATCCCTTCTTGGCTTTTACGTCCGCCACCTTGACTTTTTTTAAGTTGAGTGGATCCAATCCTGATTGAACGAGGGCATATTCTCCGTTTTCTTCGGCGACCACTTGTCCCATAACGATGGAACCATCTTTCATGGTGAGCTCATGCTGTTCGAATTGTTCGGAAACCACCATGTTGGGGTGAATGGTGGATTCAAGGATCGATTTGTAATCACTCCGCTTCGCGAGATTCGTCAAGTCAGGGCCAACCCCGCCGCCTTCATCTCCAAAACGGTGGCAGGCAACGCATAGCCCGGCCGAGAACATTTTTTTCCCATTGCCGTAGTTACGGCCAGCCAAGGGTTCTTTGTTCAGCTCTTTGAGGGCGGATTCGACCGTCCATGCAATCCCGGGTCCTGCGGCTCGAGGAAGCTTGGCAAGATCCACGCTTTTCACTTCTCCCATGAGGTATTGCAAGGAGACCCTCTCCCTTTCCGGAACGGAGGCGATGGCGGATTCTCGGATTTTTTGGATATAACCGGAAAACATGTTTCCGCCCTTTTTGGAGGCGAGTTTCTGGAGCTCTTCCAGATAGGCTTTTCGATCGTCCATGGACCAACCCGACTGCACGTCCTTTAGACAGAAAAGCAAATGGATGTTAAGGACGTTGGGGGCGGCATCCGCCTCCATGGTACTCAAAATCCGTCCTCCGTAACCTTTGTGACGTTTCATGACTTCAGCGTCAAAATCGGGAATCTTTGCCTGAGTCGTCTTCATCAGCGCGATGGTTTTGCGAACTACGGAAGGATGCTCCAGAAAGCATAAGACTCTGCACAGCTCTTCGTTCAGGTTGTCGTCCTCGGACGGGAAAAAAGGATCAAGTTGTTCGCCGATCGCCTTTGCCGTTTGGGTGCCAGGTTTGCCGCCACGGCTCATGATTACGGAATAGGTTCGAAGAAGAGCGAGTTGGCCCGATTTTCCCAAAGCTTTGAAATTGACTTTTAGCAAGCGTTTGACGCTAGGTTCGAGGCTGCCATCGAGATCGCTGCGAGCCAAGCCAAGGAGTGCGTGAATTGCAGCGAGATCGACGGTTTCGGCATAGGCTAGACCTGCCCAGGTTTTTGGGTCCTGCCACTCCAGGGCAATGCGAGCGGCATAACGGATATGATAGTCTTCACTGGCAAGATAAGGCCATGCCGCTTCGACTGCTCTCGGATGCCTTTTGCCATGGAAGGATTCAAGCGTTCTCCTCGTTGCCCGGGATTGGGCATGCAAACTGGTCGTGTCGAGTTCGGACAACTCGGTCGAAGCGTTTCCTTTGTAGGAGACCCGGTAGAGGTAGGATTGACCTCCCCGACCACCCACGCAGAAGTACATGTTTCCATCGGGTCCTACATCAACGTCGGTCAACGCCAGGGCCCCTTGGGTATTGGAGAGAAATTCTCTTTTTTCTCCAACGTAAGAAGATCCGTTCGGCTTGAGATGAATGGAATACATGGTGGCAAAAGTCCAATCGCATATGAACAAGGCATCCCGGTAATGGGTGGGAAACTTGGCATGGGTTCCGGCGATCACTCCGGTTGGGCATCCGGGACCTACGTCCACTACGGATCCGACCGTATCAGGAAAGTATTTTCTCCATTTTTTGGAAGTCGCTCGCCATCCGCTCTCACCACCTGACACCCCATGATTGATCCGGGTGGGACGGTACCAGGGAGCTCCGATATCCCACTCCATGTCGGCATCGTAAACGAACAACTCTCCATCTCGGTTCAAGGCGAAGTCACATGGGTTTCTGTATCCCATGTTGAGCATTTCACGCTCCTTGCCATCCGGGCTCAACCTCATCACCCATCCACCCGGAGCCTTCCCTTGCGACATATGTCCGTAGGCGTAGTTTTCGAGAAGTACGTCGTCTTTCCAATTGGTGGGAATTCTCGACTTTTGGAATTTGGGGGCTTGGGTGGCATTCCCGGCAATCACGTAAATGCTTTTCCCATCCGGAGAAACGATTATGGAGTGCGGTCCGTGTTCGCCGCCTCCGGCCATCTCGGCCAAAAATTCCGTTGGTCCGAGACTTCCGTCCGCCATCACCTTGGCCCGCGTGAGCTTTCGGTTACCCATCATGTAAAGGTGATCGAAGGCATACAACATTCCGTAAAGGGAGGATTCCACGTTCAGTTTTTTGATTTTAGTTTCGTCGACCTTCTCCCCGGCTTTGGGAATTTCCAAAGAAAAGGTGCCCGCTTTTTGCTGATCGGACACGGTCAGGCGACCTTGTTTGTCGAAAGCCATGGCAATCCATGAACCGTGCTTTTGCTTGTTGACCTTGTGAATGAGTTCGACTTCGAAACCAGGAGGTACGTTCAGTCCGGTGGATGGGTCAACGATTGGCTTTTCAAGCGGAGGCAGCGAATATTTCCCAAAAGACGATGAGACTAGGCTGATGAGGAGAAGTGTGGACAGGTTTATGGTACGCATGATTGAACCTCAATGGTTGGCGATAAGTGGAAGTTATGGGGAGACGAATACCCTTATAAGAACATTTGTAATCTTGAAAAAGGCAAAAAGGCGTTTCGGAAAGGAAGCAAGGAGTGGGAGTTGGCTTAAGGCTTTTGCGCACCCACCGATTGTTGAAAAACGTATTTGAGGAAATCGGCGCTGTTCATTTCCGGTTCCTCGTTCTCAGCGACTGAGATGTGGCATGGGATGCCAACCTGTTCGCACTTCGCCTTGAGCAGGCGCCCGAATCCGGCGTGGTGGATTCCGTCACCCTTGACTACCGGTACGGGGGCGGGTTTGCCGTATCGAATCCAAACCGGAGGATCGTCCTTGGTAACGTGAGTGAGGGGAGAGCATTCAAGGGAAAGCGCCTTATACTTGTCCCAGTCCTTCATGAGCTGCTCGTGGCTGGTTGCCCCGACGGTTTTCCAGATCATGGGGTGACGTATGCAAGCCGGGCCGATTTTCCTCTCCAACAGAAAAGGATCAAGAGTTGTTTGCCCCCCCATGGCTACGGCGCCACAGACACGGGAGGATTCGCGGAGCACGGGATCCTTGCTCTTGGGATCAGCCAGGTCTTCGTGGTAGGCAAGCCACATGCTTGATGCGGCTCCAGCCGAACCACCGGTTACGGCAATGCGGGTGGGGTCGAAATTCCAAGCTTTGGCCTTGGTCCGCAAAAATTGAATGGCCCGGGCGGCGTCATGGACGGCTGCGGGAAGCAAAGCCTTGCCGGCAAGACGATAGTCGATCGAAGCATAACTGTAACCATTGCTTATTTGATTTGTCCCAACGGTTTCATTTTTCTTGCCGCCAATCCAGCCTCCTCCGTGGATATGAACGAGTAGGGGGGTCGGTTTTTTGGAATCGATCTTCCAAAAATTAAGAACCATCTCCTCGTGCGGTCCATAGGAAACCTGTTTGTAGGTGGGATCCACCTTTTGGGCGAGAAGGGGCGAGAGTAGAAGGGGGGAAAAAAGGGAGGTAATCGACTTCTTGAACATAAGATTCTTATCTGCTCGAAGGATAGCTTGGGCAAGCTTTTCCTTGCCTTTGTCCCAAGATTTCGAATCCAATGCTCGATTATGATAGATTCCTCCTTGGCAATCGACTTCCATCGCAACCTTTCCGGTCCGGGATGAGGCATGCATCGTTTTGCATTCTCCCCGCCCTTTTCCTCTTCGCTCGCGTTTCCGGGAGTCCAGAAGGTGAAATCTCGGAGGCATCCATGCAGAAGACCGTGAAGGAGAAGCAGACGGTCGTTCTCGTTCATGGACAGGGTAGAACGAGGTTTTCCATGGTAATTTTGGAGAAGAGGTTTGCCTCGGCTGGATTTCGGACGGCGAATTTTCCCTACAACCAAGCCATTCATTCCTTGAATGAGATATCCAGCCAACTCATCGAATTCATCGAAACCAAGGTAGAGACCGAGAGCTATCACCTCATAGGTCATTCGCTCGGAGGCATCCTTATTCGGGACGCATTCCGAAAGGAATACCCCAAAGGTTTGGGCAAAGTGATTATGCTTGCTCCTCCGAATCGCCCGGCTCACTTGGCCAAGCTCTTGCAAGGAAACCCGATTTACCGTTGGATGACTGGTGACAGCGGACAGAAATTATCCGAGGAGGCTTTCTATGAAACTCTCCCCGTCCCCACTGTGCCCTTTGGAGTCATTGCCGGGGACAAGGGTCAGAAGCTGACCTTCAACGAACCTAATGACGGGGTGGTCACCGTCCGATCCACCAAGCTTGAGGGGATGGCGGATTGGGCACTTCTGAACCATGGGCATACCTTCATTATGAATTGTCGTGATACCTTCGAGTGCTGCCTGCGTTTCATCGAGACAACCCGCTTCCTTCCAAGCGAAGCGAATGCGACCGAATAGGGGAGCGAACGGTTTATTTCCGGAGAATGGTCAGTCCAGATAAAGGGTGTCCGATTGCATGTCATATCGTTTCCAATCGGCATTCTGGAGATCCTTTTGATCGGGGAAGGCTCGAGGACAGATTTCCACGACGGCGTTTTCCCTGATGGCAACGCCCGCGTTTTTCAGCCACCGCTTCGCTCGTTTGATTTGATCGGCTTGGGAGCTTTCCAAGGAATCGACGCCAGTCCTATTTTTGACCGGAGAAAATTGATCCAAGCGGTCGGCCTCGAGGATCAAAGGGTTCTTGGCGAGAGGTAGGGCGTCGAATACGAAGGTTTCGAACTTAACCGCATTCGGATTATCGGGTTCGATAAGCTTTCCCGCTTCATTCAGATGAGCGACTTTCTTTTCCGCCCGGTGGTAAGGCAACTTGATTTCTCCGCTTGCGAATTGCTGGATGAAATCCCTGCGTAGGAGGTGAATCGCCGGGCTGCCGGCACGGTATTTGATGCGCCCTTGGGCATCTTTTTCCAAAGCCTTGTCATTCGGCAGATCGGAATATTCTATGATCGCGAGACGGTCGCCGATGGATACGAAATTACCAAGCTTTTCAAAGGGGCCGGTTTTGGTGATGGAGCGACTGGACATATCCGATTTCTTCAAGTCGTGCAGTCCTATGAAAAAAGGATTGATGGGACTGACCAATGGATTGTCCACTTGAAAGTATGAGACGTGTTCGATTCCTCGGGTCTCCATGTCGGCGATCGAACCGGAATCGATCAGGGCCTTCAGCGAACCTCCGTGTCCATTGGGAGAGAGTGCGAGGGAGTCTTCGGTGGCCAGCAGAAGATTACCGTCGAAATCGGTCGCAGGCATTACCCCTTGGGCGAAGAATTTGAGGTTATTTTGGCCCAGACCATAAAACTTACGCTTGGTGAAATGGGAAACGGTGGCTTCCAAATTCAAGGGGCTGCACATAACGTACCATGGAATGACGACTCCGTGCTTCTCCGACATTCCCAGAATCTGTTCGGCGAAGAGCTGAAAGAGAGGCTTCCCATTGATTGGACTGACCGCGAGTGTCCCTTTGGGCCCATCGTAGCCAAGGCGGGTTCCCTGACCTCCGGCTACGGTGAAAGCCGCGATCTTTCCTGCTCGCACAAGGCTCTCACCATGCTCAAACGCTTGTTCATATAGAATTTTTTGCTCTGAGTTCTCGGGGATTAGGGGAAAGTAGGAGGCTGGGCCATAGCTTTCGGGCAAACCGGTCTCGTCCTTCTTGAAAATGCATTCCATCAAAGCGGTTTCGAGTTCGTCCCAATCGAGCGTTTCGACTTGTTGCGAAAGATTGGAGTTGGTGGCCGCCAATTTCCTCATGCGGAGCTTATTTCTTTGGATGACTTCCATGCTTTTGATTTTTAAGTTCGAAAACCGAGACTGGCAATTTTCAATCGTCTGCGATTGCGTAACGAATACCTCCGGAATGAAGGATGTGACTCGCTCTTTCTCAAAAACCGCAGAAAGGGGGAACGGACTAGGAAAAAAGGGCAAGTTGTGGTTTGCCTTTGTGAGCTACGGTGAAGGGGCGAACCGTCGGGCTGTAAAGCACGTGATCCACGGGTATGCCCAATCCATGAGCAATCGTCGCATTGAAATCGGGTATGGTCATTGCCCCTTCGATCACTTCTTCCGCACCCTCCGACGTCTTGCCGTGTACGTATCCGCCTTTGAATCCTCCGCCTGCAACTACGCTGGTGAATGCCTGAGGATAGTGATCTCTCCCGACGTTTTGATTGATAAGCGGAGTTCTGCCGAATTCGGTCGTCAGTACGACGATCGTATCCTGAAGTTTTCCAAGACGATGCAAGTCATCGAGCAGTGCTGCAACTGCCTGATCCATGGTGTGACAGAGCTCGGGGAGCGAAGTGAAGTTATTCTGATGCGTGTCCCATCCGCCAAAACTCACTTCCACGGTGCGTACGTTGCGTTCGATCAATCGGCGGGCAAGCAGGCATCCTTGTCCGAAAGGTTCCTTCCCATAACGGTCTCGAGTTGTCGCATCCTCCTTATGTATGTTGAAAGCAGACAAATCCGGGCTGTCCATAAGCCGGACGGCGTCGGCGTACATGTCTCCATAGGCTCGTACGGATTTTGGGTGGTATCGTTTAATGAACTCTGCATCGATGTCATGGGCCAGACTGATTCTGCGGGCGAAGCGATCCTCATTCACCAGACTATGGGCGTATTTTAGCCCCGATTGAGGCTCGTTGATTGCCAGGGGCTCGAATTCGGGTTCGAAGAAACCGCCGCTTCCGTGAAAACGGCTTTCCTTTCCAATGAATACGGATGCCGGGAGCGTGGGATTGAGTTTGCCACGGAGCTTATGGTGCCAAGCCCCAAGACCGGGATGCCGAATGGTGGCTCTTTGCTGGTAGCTCGTATGCATGAAATAATTTCCCTTTTCATGATCTCCCGCAGTTGAGGTGAGTGAATTCACTATGCAGAGTTTTTCCGCATGCTTGGCGAGGTTGGGGAGATGGCTGGAAATTCTGATTCCTTCGACGTTGGTATTCAGAGGGGTGGTCGAACCTTGGTTCTCGTGGCCGGTCTTCAAGTCGAAGGTGTCGATATGACTCATGCCACCTTCCATATAGAGATAGATAAGCTGCTTTGCGGGATTGGTCAGAGGGGCTGGGGCACTTTTTTCTCCGGCGGCGCCAAAACTGTCATAGGACGTCACACCGAGAAAACTGCCGGCTGCAAGTTCAAGGAAACGTCGTCGGTTGAAATCGGATTTGTTCATTGTATGAAGATAAACTGACGTGAGTTAAGTAGAGCCCATATGAGATCTTCGAAAATCTCCTCTCCGTAACTTTTAAAATCGGCAAGTACCCTTTGTTTTTCTTTTTCGGTCGGTTGTCGACAAAGCATGGCTTGATAAATGCGATCGATTTTTTCATTCGGATTTTCCAAACCCATTAACTGAGAGCCGAGTACCGAATTCGAATTGTGTATGGCAAGATGCAGCGGACTGTTCAGCAAGTAGAGGGCTTGGGGTACGGAGGCATGGGAGGATGCGTTTTCGATCACTTCTCGATCGGATTGCCCGAAGTCTCTCAGAAAATGTCCACGGCGAGCAGGGGAATCGAGCTCGACCGCTCGAGCCATTAGTCGAACCACTTCACGAAAGTGTCGCAGAGACAGGCGTTCTCGTTCATCCCAAAGTCGGCGTTGGTTTTGATCCAGACCCTCGGGTGCTTTGCGCGGTTTGGCCTTGGATATGCGTTCGTTGGTTTCAAGAGTGTTTGCGGTCATGCCATCGCTCATCATCGAATTCCCCATCATCTTCGGAGAGCTTTCGTCACTTTGGCTCAGTTCCACAAAGACCAAGTCGCGGTTTTGCTTTTCCATGTCGCGGACCTTTTGCTTGAGTTCTTCGGTAAACCTTCGCGCCAGAGCGTTGTCACCGGAGGCGTAGGCTTCGGATATTTTCTTCTCGTAACTGATTTGCTGCTCTTGAATGTTTCGCCTTTGGGCGCCCGCTTCTCTTATCCTGGGTAAGACTTCCTCGAAGGGTCTGCCCTCGAGGCTTTGGTAAATGGCTTCGGTACGAGCGATTCGGTCCAGAATCCGTTTGCGGTTGGGAGCGTAAGTGTCGACGTTGGGAAGAATCAGCGTCGTAATCGAATCCCATATCTGTTCGGCGCTCATCCGTTTGAGAAGAGGACCTGCGAAGTGAAACTTTATGCCCATGGAATGGTCTTCCCGATGCATCTCACGCCGAAAGAGCTTCGTATGAAAAAGAACCTTTTGGAATGCGCGTAGGTCGAACTTCAAATCCTGCATGAGCTTTTCGAGAAAAGCGAGTAACTCCGGATGGCTGATTTCGGTACGGTCGGTCAGGTTGTCGGTTGGCTCGAAAAGACCGTGTCCGAAGGCCCGTTTCCAAAGTCGGTTTACGATCACCCGGGTAAAGCGTGGATTCTCGGGAGAAGTCAGCCACTNGGCGTATGCGTTNTTGCGTTCGGTTTGCTCTTCGAAGAAAGGAATTTCGGGACCGAACATCGTTCCGGGCTTGACCACGTCNCCCGGGGAACCGTTGTCATATTGGTAGTCGTGAGGAAGGGTCAAGGGTTTGTCGCGATGATGCCTGACCTGAACGTTGGAGATATGCCCATAAAGCATGTTGATTGACTGGGAAACGGGTTGGTCAAAGTCCTCGGCTTTTTTGCGGGCCAGAAAACCTCTTCTGGCCGCTTCCCTGAATTGAGTCTTGGTCAGGTTTTTTTCCTCAAGATATTTTGGCGCAAAGGATCGACCTAGCCACTCTTCGACTTTGGATTCGTCATGGAGATGGGGAAAATCCTCAAACCCCGCCGCTTCCGCATAGGCTCCCCATTTTCTCTTCCCGAAATCCCGATAAATTCTCTGACGGTTCGATTCCTTGGTTACGCCCATGCGAACGTCGAAATCATAGGTGTATGCAGCCATGCGAAAATAATCCATTTGAGTCCATTTGTCGAAGGGGTGATCGTGGCATTGGGCGCACTCCAATCGGGTGCCTAGGAAGATACGAACCGAATTGGACATATTGTCCAAAGCCATGCCCGCATCCCTAAGGTAGTAGGCTGCCGCTGGGTTTTCGAAAATGAGACCATGTCCGCTAACGAGTTNTCGGACAAGTTCGTCATAAGGCAGATTCTCCCGGATCTGCTCCTTGATCCATTCGCGATAGTAAAGCGTGTAGTCAATGCGGGTGGGTATGCGAAGGAGGTCCGCCCAAAATTGGTAATGATGGGCAACGTAACCCGCGTCGTTGGCAAGAAGCTCATCAATCAGCGATGAGTGTTTGTCCGCCGATNCTGACTGAAGAAAAAGAGTGGCTTCCTCCACCGTTGGGATTCGCCCAATGATGGCCAAGTAAATCCGACGGACGAACTGTTCGTCCCTAATTTCAGGATTTGGCTTAAGATTCTCCCCATCGAGATGGGCATGGATGAAGGCATCGATTCTACCGGCGGCGTCCTGTGTCTCAAAATCCTTCCCTTTTGCCCCGGCGCCCGGGGAGGCCGATCCTTGGCTGGCATCTTCCGAATGAACCTGCTCCTCGTTTTCCTCACCCGGAAAAAGAAAAGCGGAGACCCCGGCAAGGACGCAAAGGAATGAGGTTGCGCCTAATAGGAGAGTCTTTCTCTTGGCAGGTTTTGGTCTTGCCTCGGACTCCGGCATCTTCGCTCTTACCTCTTTCGATTCTGTGATTGATGGGCTTTCCGCAAGCCCGGGAAGTTCCCGCAACTTGATCCAGTTTTTCCCATCGCAACAAACCAGTTCGTTTTCTTGACACTTCCCTGANTTCAAAAAATCTCGGATNACGGAAAGAGAATACGGTCCATAGTTTTTTCCGTTTCTGTGAAGATAAATTTTCATCTTACCGAATGATNTCTACCTGCATTTTTACCANTNGATGANGGAAGTCAAAAATGAATGNNCGGAGAATGCTTTGAGGATCTTAAAAAAACTCATACTCCCCAATCACAGTACAACCGCAAAGTTTCCCAAGCCANGTTCCAAAACGAAATCATATCGACTTTTCGGTATCCAAGTCCAGCTTGAGTGACTTTAGCGTACGGTCGTTTTGATAAAGGTACNTTTGCTGGTTCTCATAGGCTTCGCTTCTTGCTTTCATGAGGCTCTTGAAGGCNGGATCTTTTTTCAGNTCTTGTCGGGCTTGGTTCCGTTTTTGAGGGAATTCGTCGTCCGCAAAAAGTTGAGGGTAATCCTNTTTGAGCTTTTCTTGAGCAGCCTCTGCCTCTCGAAGGAGTTTTAGGTATTTCGGGTCATTGAGGTATTTGGTGCGGGTGCGTTCAAGAGAGGCTTTCTTACGAAAGTCCTCTTCCTCCGCAATGCTCGGATTCATCATCATCAAATACCCTTCAACCGCTTTTCTTGCCCGAAAGGTGGCCGAAAGAGTCTCTTTGAAGGCAGGATCCTCCTGAAGAAGTCTTTTCCGCTCTTCCGTTATCTTTTTCCGAAATTCCTTACTGGAAGAAAAGGCATCGGGATAGCGAGCCTTCCTTTCCTGATCCAAAAGCTCAACTTGCTCCACTAATTTTCTGTATCTCGAATCTTCCATATGGAAGCGGGCGTGGAGGTTTCGTTTGCGGATGTCGTGTTCTTCCCGTAAGGATTTCCGAAATGGGAATTGCCCCCTCTGCCTCTCGATCCTTTCCAGATTGGCTTTTTGTTCCGGATGCCGTGAGGCTCCGAAGACTTGAAAGTTATCAAAACAAGCCCCGCTCCGGTCGACTTGCAGGGCAAGGTAGGTGCGCTCTTGATCGATAATGGGATGTTTGGCATAGGCGAAGTGTTGCGGACCAAGGTGAGCGATTACCTGATCACCGATGAACTCCATGGTCATCACATACCATTTGCCTGGCTTGAAGTCATAAGCGCATTCTCCATGGCGCATGGAAAACCAAGGGCCTCTGCTGTCCTGTGCGGTCTGAATGAAAAAGTGATCATTGCGAATGTGAAGAACGGTGTTGTACTTACCATGGGAGCCCGTAACCAATCGAAGGTCCCTGGCCTCATCGAAACGAAAATCAAAGCGTATGAATACGTCTCGAAAACTCGGATCTTTGTAAAAAAGCCGCTTATTCTCACCCGCCAATTCATTTCGGCGAAGAACCCCTTCGTTGACTTCCCATTCTTTTTGAAAAAACCAATTTTCACTTACCTGACCTTCCGAAAAATGCTCACCGAAGATCAGGTTTCTGGGAGTGGCAAGAAGAGGTCGTGACGGTATCCGCGCTCCCGTTCTTTGCCTCCAAGAGACCAATTTCCCATGCAGGTCATTCACCCGCTTGGTTTCAGATTCCGCGAGATCGCGCTTCTCCGAAGGATCCTTTTCCAGGTTGAAGAGCTCGAACCTGGAGGACCTGGAGGGATTGAAATACTCAATCAGCTTCCAGCTTCCCTCACGAATGGCTCCCGAGGAGACACCACCAAGGAAATGTGGCCGGTCCAATGGGTAATGCCAGTGAAGAGCTTTGCGTTTGGGCGTTAGCTCGGGGCTTCTCCAGGTGGACAAAGTGGATACGCCGTCGAGGGTTTGGGATGGGTCGGCATCGATTCCCGCCGCTTCGAGCAGGGTGGGGTAGAAGTCGTGGTTGACCACCGGTTGGTCACAGACCTTGCCTGCGGGCAGCTTCCCCCTTGGCCAGCGTACGATCATGGGTACGCGGATACCTCCTTCGTAGAGCTGACTTTTCCCCCCTCGGAGAGGTGCGTTGGAAGTGACGTTCGTCTCCCCTCCGTTGTCGCTGGAAAAGATGAAAATCGTGTTTTGAGCCAAGCCAAGTTGATCCAGTTTCGCGCTTAGTTTACCGATACCGTCGTCAATGCTTTCCAGCATCGCAGCCAAATGCGGATTATGGCTTTTCGCCCAATGCGTGCAGTTGTCCATTTGAATCCCCGCGTCCTCACAAAGGTAACAGTTTTTTCGATCGCTGGGTCCGGGAGGGTGTTTCTTAACGTACTTTTCCACCAAATCGGGGCGACCGTTTAGGATGGTATGGGGAGCGTAGTGGCTGAGATAAAGGAAGAAAGGCCCGTCCTTGTTTCTCTCGACGAAATCCACTGCCTCGAGATTGAGGCGGTCAGTCAGGTATTCGTCCTTTCCCAACCGGTTGGTTGGCAGATCCAGCCAGCGAATGGGTTGAGTCCGGAATACGTAGGGCCAAAAGTTGGCCCCATTGCCAACGCCTTTGATTTCGCTGCCAAGATTCCAACCGAACCCGTGGTCGGTCGGTCGAACTTCAAACTGGGCATCCTGATACTTGTATCCGGTAAGGTGCCATTTGCCGACCATGCCGGTGGCATAGCCATTGTCCTCGAAGATTTTGGGCAAGGTCACTTGGCTGACCGGGAGAGCATTGGAGGAGTTGGGCCTCAAGTAATCGAGAATGCCAACTCGGGCGGGATGCTGTCCGGTCAGCAAGGCGGCCCGATAAGGCGAGCACACCGGAGCGGCGGCATAGGCTTGGGTGAAACGGAGTCCTTCTCTGGCCATGCCGTCCAAATGCGGAGTTTCGTTAAAGGAATTGCCGTAACATCCAAGCTCCGACCAGCCGAGGTCATCGGCCAAAACGAAGATGACGTTTGGCCGATCGATTTTTGAGAAGGCAAGCGAAAACAAGCAAAATAGCAGCGGATAGATTATGGTTTTTCCATTCATTTCAAGGGTATGGTTATGGAGCACCGGTCTGCCGCGCCGTCCGATTCGAAGGCGAGGCAGTCCGGTCTGTGCGCGGGAACGGATTGGAAGTTTGCCCCCCGGAAGCTCGGCTTGCCGGAACCGTTCATCCCATGCAGCCACGTCTCCGCCTTGATGCGAAGAGGGCAATTTTGGATGGAAATGGTTTTCCTGAGACCTCCGAAAATCCCTTTGTCTCTTTCGATCCGAACTTTCGTCCAACCGGATTGGGCGCCAACCGGAATATCCATTTCCATCCATTCCCAATTCGTGGGCATGGAGTCGCGAATGCTTAAGGTCTGGTCGGGGAGGGAGTAGGAGAGGCCGAAAAGTCCTTCCAAATAAAGAAGAATTTTTCCGGCATTGAAGTTGGAATACTGATCTCCGAAAAGATCCAAGGCGCGGGTGTAGGCTTCGGGCGCAACCGGCACGCCCCAGTCCTTGTGGTAATTGTAGTTTTGCAAATGGTTTAGAGTCAGTTCGGAAGCGACCTTTGGAAATCCCTGGCGAAATATTCCGTCCAAAGTGAAGTAGGCCGTATCCGGAGTATAACCGAAGGCCAAGTCATCGGCGGAAGAGAAAACGCTCATCGCCTTTTTCGCCATTGCCCGCGGAAAAAACTCTCCATAGAAGCCTTGCTCCTTGTTCAGGGCCCATGAATGAATCATTTTGGCAGCGTATTCTCGAGGGAAGTGCCTGGAGCGCATTGCCCAAAAGGCATTGGTCATAAGCATGCCGTTTCTTGGCCCCATGAAGTAATTCTCGTGCCCGTTGGCTTGCCAACGCTGTTCGAACATCAACCTCAGGTGTTCGGAGTCCTGTCTGATCAGTCGCCTCCAATGATCAACGTCCTTTTCGTTGCCCGTGAGCATGGCCATCTTTTCCAAAACTTCGCCCACTTCGGCATCGTTCATTGCGAATCCCACCATTCTCTTCCAGAAGACTTTCCGGAAGTAGCCTTCGTAGCAGTTTCGAACGAAATCAAGGTCATTGGTATGCTGATAGATTTGCCAGGCTCCGAGAACGTGCTCGGCCAGTTCTCCTCCGTATGCCCCCGAGTGCCAGCCAATTCCCTTGTTGTCCGAAAGCATGATCATGCCATTGGGGGTTTCACGATAGCGACCGTTTTCGACAAGATGTTTCCAGGTTAGAACGTTGCCGTAGGCAAATCGCGGCTTATCTCTCGTCCAGGCGCCCACTTTAATTTGAAAGCAGGCATCATATCTGTGGATGCCCAGAAAGTTATTAACCGCGGATTGGGTATGGTTCTCCATCTCCCATCCTTTTTGCACGTTGATGTAATACATCATATAGAGCGACCAAAGGAAGTAATAAATCTCTTCGAACTTGCGGTCGCTGCAACGAAATTGAGGAATTTGCTGGCTCAGCAGACGGTTCATTTCCCTAGTTTTGGCCACGCCCATTTCCTCGTACTGAAAAATCGCGGAGCGGGAGGCTTCCCTTGCCTTTGCCTGATCGTCATTCATGGCCCAGGACACGGTAACGCCCTTCTTGTCACAGGGCACCTCAAAGGAATACTGGCACACGCCACGGTCGTCCTTTTTCATTTGGATGCTTTGGGAAAAGTCCTCGGAGGCCGAAAGGGCGGTCGTCATGCCTTGGTAGACGCACGGACCAATTCTCTCCCGCCGGTCCGGGTCCGGCAGAGACTTAACCGTTCCCCCCTCGGTCACGAGGATCGCATTGGACTGTTCGTCGTAACGAATCGAGGCAGTGGATGAGACGCTGTGGCGAACGAAGAAACTGTGCCCGTCGAATTTCAGGATGACGGGTTGAGAGGAGGTGATCCGGGCAACGGCGGCATCATTGGCTGCGATGAATTTCTCTTCCCGGATCAAAACGCCATTGATTTCATATTCGCAAACCATCTTGTCCGGCCGCCAAATCATCCGGGAGGGAACCGGATGCTTGAAAAGCTTCTCTCCAATCCGCACGCTGCCATACAAGACCCGAGTGTCCTTGTAAAATTCCCACCCCCGGTAATCATTCCCCGTTCCAGTGTGTTCGCTTCCCCGGAGTTCGCTGTTCAGCAAGCCCACCCCCCGGCTTCTGAGGTCGTGAAAAAAGGGATGAGTCAAGCCAATGGTTTCATCTTCCACCGGAGTCCAACTGGCATGAAAACCTCCTATGTAGTAGGCGAGATTGCCGGCGAGAAAACCATGCTTTCGTCCTTGAATGGATTGTTCGAGCCTTTCACAAGGGTTGCTCGCCCGTTGCTTGGTTTCCGCGCAGGTAAGAATGAGGCAGGCGGGGAACAGGCAGAGGGCAGGACCAAATAACTTCCACATCCTACTGCCGCCCAGAAAAGGTTATTCCTCAAAGGCCACTTGCACTTCAAGGATACCCAACGCCGAATTTTCGTTGGGGGTCATGTGAATGCGTATGGCGTCACAGGTGAGAGGGGCAGCCGGATGGACCACATTGTATTGGTTGGCCCGGTTGTCGTAGCGGTCGGTGACGTAAAGCTCGAAAGGTTTCCACTCCTTTCCGCTTCTAACTTCCAAGGACCATTCCTTGGGAAACTTGACGTCCTGTTGATCCTGCATCCAATAGANCCCGACGCTTCGAACCTTTCTTGGTTTCGAAAATCTTCCTTCGACCCATTGCTTTTTGCCAAGTTGCGGTCTGCTTGTCCAACGAGGAACGTCNTTTCCGCTGGACCAGCGAGGTTCCTTGCCGTCACCGATGGCGCTCACGGTGTCGAGGTCCGAGGTATGCGAGGCTTCGATGACGGTAAATACGCTCTCCTTGGGCAGTTTATGGGGGTCGAAGACCGCAAGTTTCGGTTTGGTCGGAAACCAGATGGTCATGGAACCGGGCTTACGGTTGTTCCAAGCGTAATAGGGTACGAGGGAAAGGCTTCGTTTTTCGGATTTGCCGGATTCGGTCAGGGCATTGGATTGGGTGGTCGCCTTGAGGAAGGATCCTGCGGGAAGGCTCACTTTAGAAAGACTCGCCTTGTCAATGGTAGGCTTTGGATCGAGATAAAAACGCTGGGTTGCTCCATCATTGTCAATCGCTTCGGCGCAAAGGACGAAGGGTCCGCGAGTGAAAGCCAGACGATGATGGTTTTCCTCAACCCGCTCATCGCAACGATTAAGCCTCAAGGGCATGGGTAATNCGAGCAGGACCTTNTCCCCTTTTTTCCATTCTCGATCTATGGTCGCAAATCCCAGTTCCGTTTTGGAGGAAACGCTTTCGCCGTTCACCGAAAGCTTCCAGGTTTCCGATGATGGGTTCAGGTATCGGTAGAGTTTTCCGGGAACGAATTGTTCGCCTGCCCAAGTGGGGATACGAAGATGTAGTTTGAAGGAGGCGGGCTTTTGTGGATCGAGTGAAACTTCGATTCGGCCTTTGTTCGGGTATTCGGTGTTTTGAGAAATCGCAAGACGACTGCCCCCAATATCCAATTCCGTCGAGGTCTCGGCGTACATTGCAAGATAAAGATTCCGATCATCGTGCGCATAGGTCATTCCTTGGACCTGAGGAAGCAGGCGCGCCATGTTGCTTGGGCAACATGCGGTTCCGAACCAGGGCGCCCGACCCATGGTTCCATGATTGAAGGGATATTTCCCATCGGCCTCGAGGGGGTTCACGTAAAAGAATTTGTTTCCTTCGAGATTGACCGCGGCCAGCACGTTGTTGAGTAGAGAAACTTCCGCAACGTCCAGATACTTGGCGTCCTTGTGAGCGAGAAACATCCGGAAATTGAAGAGAACGTTGCCCACGGCGGCGCAGGTTTCGTTGAATGCATCCGCATTGGGCAATAGGAATTGGGGGCCGAATCCTTCGATCCCATGGACTGCGCCAAGACCCCCGGTGATGTGCATTCTCGTATCGGTTATGTTGCTCCAAATCCTATGCAGGGCCTGAGTGTAGGATTTCTTTTGTTTGAGGGCGGCCAAATCGGCCATGGCGGAGTACAGGTAGGTGGCTCGAACGGCGTGACCAACGGCTTCTTTTTGTTTCTCAAGCGGAGCGTGCTGTTGAGCATAAGTAGGGGACATCACCCCCTCACCGTCGGGAACGTAAGTCTTACCCCGAATCTCAAGAAATTTCTCAGCCATCTCCAAGTACAACTCCTTCCCGGTTACCTTATACATCTTGACCAGAGCCAACTCCATTTCCTGATGCCCCGGTGCTTGGCGGATGGGCTTGCCGTCGTTGTATTTAGGGTCTCCGACAAAAAAGACCTGATTGACGTGCCTGGCATTCTTTTCGGCAACCTCAAGGAGCTTGTCTTTGCCTGTCGCCAAGTAGTAGGCGATCGCCGCTTCATAAAGATGACCCATGTTGTAAAGCTCATGGCTATGGACCACGAAAGTGTAGGGTTCGTCTCCCATCATGCTTCTGGAGGTGCCTACCTTCGTGGTATGAGAGGGGTACAGGTACCCGTTCGGTTCCTGGGCCGCTGCGATCACTTCCACAATGCGGTCGAATTGGGCCTCAAGCTCAGGATCGTCTTGCAGTTGGGCGAGATAGGCAGCGCCTTCCATCACTTTGTACAAGTCCGAGTCGATGAAGCGATGGGGTCGGTGGTTCTCCACTTTTTTTCCTGCCAGATAATCCGCCGCCGCCTGAAGATGTTCGACTCCAGGGACGGTTTTCTCAAAGGCGAAGGGAACCAAAACCTTTCTTTGAGTAATTAGACGAGGTCGCCAAAAGTCACTTTTCATTTCGACCTTGTGAAAGGGAATGGCTTCGAATGAGGCATGACTTAGGCAGCTTGCGCCGAATAGCATAAGTCCGAGAAGTTTGCAGGCTTTGGATTTCATGTGACGATAATAAAAAGCAGTAATTATTAAATATCAATCATATCTCATATATCAAAAACGATTTGTTGAGACGTGAGGTTTCAGGGCTTTAAAAATTTGAGGGTGGGTCCGACGGGGAGGCGATGGGAGGAATAGTCTGGGTGAAGGTCGGAAAATGCCGGCACCATCTCGGGTTGAACTGAATTTCCATTTCTAAGATAGATGCTCCGTATGATTCGGACCAGGGGATGAGTCAGAGGGGAAAGTCCGTCAAAGGAAACGGGGTCGTGAAAGTGATCTCCGTCATTGGCTTGCGTGGACATGGTCAGTCGGTAGCGGAGCCCAGTTTTCAGGTTTACCGTTCTTTCAAGCTTGATATATCTGAATTCCCCCTCGAGGACTCCTTTGTTTTCCGGCCCGAAATCCACTTCGGCAAGTGAAAGGGGCCGTTCCCCGGAAAGCGTCCAAAGCGAAACTAGATGATTGCCGCTTAGGTTTCTCGGGTTTTTCCCGGATCGACTCGGAAGGTCGCTTTGATCCTCCGTTGCGATTCCACGAGCCGGGCGGGTGGGTTTTTCCCGATCATGGTCGTCCCACATGCCAAGGTGGGTGACCTTTTTGTCTTCCAGCAATTCGAATTCGAAGCCGATTTTTCCATTCAGATCGTTTCTCAGGTTATGCCACCCGTCATCGATGATCAATGCCTGTCCCTTCGCAAGATTGAGGTCTCGGGAAAATCCTTGGTTGTGAATTTTAAGGAGTTCCCCGATTGAGGAAATTTCCTCTTCGTTTTCGGTGTCTTCGCTCAACCCTTCGGATTCGAGGAGATTCTCATTCAAATCATAGCGTATGATTTTACGGGAAGATCCTTGGGCGCCTCCGCTTGTCCAGGGTTGGGCAAGTCCTCCGCGGATTATGATCTTAGTGTAAGACTTTCGGATGGCCAAGGCGTCGTTTTCAAAGGGTGGACCCAAATGACAAAAGAAATATCGAGGGCGGGCGTCGCTCTTTTCGGGCTTTTTCCAATAGGCGAGAGAGTCCAGGCTATCCTGAGCTTCCATCGGGTTAAGGGAATCTCCCAGCAAGCTTGCCATGGTGGCGAAAAGGTCCGTTAGGGAAAATAAGTTGCGATTGATTCGTTTCCCCTCGAAATGGTCTTTCCAATAGAGAATAAAAGGCACTCGATGCCCTCCTTCCCAGAGCTTGGCTTTTTTTCCGCGAAGACCTCCGCTCTCCCGATTGACTCCGAAATTGTCCCCGACGTTGGGACCGTTGTCACTGGTGAAGATGATCATCGTGTTGTCGATGAGTTTGTAACCGGGTCGCCTCGGGTCTTCGGTTTCTCGAAGGGTCTTGAGCAAGGCTCCAAACGCGACGTCGTTTTCCAACACCATATCCTCTCGGTCTCCCGCTTTGACACCGTTGGTGTAAACGCTTTTTCCTTTGATCGGGATATTGGCGATCGAGTCAGGGACGGCATAGGGGCCACTCGGGTTCTGTTGGAGATGATTGGAATTGGGGACGTAGTAGAGAAAGAAGGGTGATTCGCCTTGGGCTTGCCGCGAGACAAAGGCTTTGGCCTCCCGAAGATAATCGGGTCCCAGTTGAGAAAGGTCCCAGTTCGGATCGGCCAAAATACGCCCGCTTCTTTGCTTCATGCCAATGAGTTTCATTTGCGAGCGGTCGGTGAAGGTCCATCGGTCATCGCGCAGATAAATTCTGGGCTCGGTATCAAGTGGATCTTCGGTGTTTCCGGGGACGCCGAAAAACTCATCGAACCCATGATGGGTCGGGCCATCGAGAATGGGTTTGGAGAAGTCGACGTCCTGGAAATCGAACTCATCGGCGGGCACTCCGTAGCCGTCGTCAAAATCCATCCCNACATGGTATTTTCCAATCGCACAAGTTCGATAGCCATTTCTTTGCAGCATCTCGGGTAGAGTGGTCAAGGCGCGTTGAATCATAGGACGATTNGGACCATGGGGAAGCCAGCCTTGGTTTTTCAGATAGGAACGATGAGAAAGTCGTCCGGTCAGTAAAGAGTAACGAGTNGAACTGCACATGGATGCCGGGGCATGCGCGTCCGTGAAAATCATGCCGTCTTGGGCAAACTCTTCGATGTTTGGGGTCTTCAGGGTTTGGGTGATCGGAGAAGAGCTCGGCATGAGCTTAAGTCCAAGGTAAGCGCTGCAATCACCAATGCCCATATCNTCTACCATAAATAGGACTATGTTTGGCGTTTGGTGAGTCTTTGCGCCCANAAAGTGACTGCAGAGAGCTAAGGCAAAAGTAAATGCGCGAGGAAACATGGAAAAGAAATAGGCTCTNTAAAACTGAATATCAAACGCACACCCAANGTCAAAAAGTNGACGAACTGCAAATGGTCTTCGCAAAACCACAAAATCCATTAGAAAGAAGGTGAGTATTACCTTCTTGTTTGGGAATAAAGCCAATCCCACATTTCTTGAGAATTCCAGCAGTCCACCCAAGAGTTGTGACCCCGACCTTTGATTTCCGAATACTTGGGAGAACCGCCTGCCTTGGTGATTGCCTCAATCATTTCTCTTGATCGCACCGGTTTGATCACGGAGTCCNTNTCGCCGTGCCATGCCCAAATGGGAAGCTGGATGAGATTCTTGGCAAGAGATTTATCTCCACCACCGCAAATNGGAACGGCTGCGGCAAAAAAGCCGGGTCTTCTTTGGATGGCATCCCACGTTCCATATCCACCCATGGACAGGCCCATGACGTAAATTCGCTTAGAGTCGACCTGATTCTTATCCTCGGCAATGAATGCATCCAATGCGTCGAAAGCCATTTTCATCGANTCCGAAACCTTGGGCATTCTGTGACCGAGCAAATTCCAGCCAACGTCGACCCAGCGAGAGCCTTTGGGGACCTGTCCGGCGAAAACGTAGGACTCCCTTTTGCTTCTGATCGCTTCTTTTTGGAAGGCAACCAGTCCTCCAGCATCCAATAACTGTCCCTNGTTATCGTTTCCTCTTCCACCGGCTCCGTGAAAGAAAACGAGCAGGGGGTACTTTTCTCCCTTTGCAACCTTGTCGGGGGAAGCCGTTCGATAGAGAAACCTTTTGCTTTCATCACCTTCCCAAATCCTTGCCTCGTATGGAGCAAGCAACTCCTCATGAGTTTTTCCGGACAAAGAGGAAAGCCCCAGNGCAAAGAGGAGGCAAAATATGAATATATCTTTCATGACCTTATTCGTATTTGTTCGAAAAGCCTCCTTCAATACGAAAATACGGATTGAATTCGGTTGATCTTTCGAGCGAGAATCCGCTAATTCTAAATCAGTGAGTACTTCGGTTAACNTGGCAATTTCCAAGCTTCGGGAAAAGGGNTTGCGCCTGACCAAGCAAAGGAAGGCGATTTTGGAAGTCTTGGCGGATGCCGAGTCTCCCGCCTCTGCCGAGGAAACTTTTTCTTCTTTGCCAANGGATACGTGTGATCTCGTGACCGCCTACCGTTGTCTCGAACAATTCGAACGGGCTCGTATCGTCGAACGCGGGGTAAGAGAGAACGGCACGAAGGTATATTGTTTGAGCCACGGTCATGGTCACCACCANCATCTGACNTGCAGAAAGTGTGGAACCGCCGAAAGGATCGATCTNTGCANGGGCGAAGAATTGGAAGNGGCGGCNCAAGGGTTTGGTTACACTGAAATTTCTCANGTCATGGAAGTCTTCGGGCTGTGCCCGGAGTGTTCCTGACGCACCATTTCGTTTTCCGGTTGGGGAAGCCATCTGAAATTATTCTGCCCGCAACAAGATATCTTCCTTGCCAGTTCGATCATTCCCTGTGAAAAATTTTCTTCTCCTACAAATGAAACTTGTAATTCGCATTTTGCTTTTGTTCTGCATNGCTACTTGTTTTGCCTTCGCGGACGAGGAACTCAAGAGGATCAGCGAGGCCATGCCTNCAATGCCTTCCGCCAAACCCAAGAAGCAGCACAAGGTTTTGGTTTATTCCCACCCCAGCGGTTTCAAGCACTCTTCCATTCCTACGGGTGTGAAGGCTCTCAGAGAAATGGCCAGCAAAACCAAGGCATTCGANGCCTTCTTCACTTTGAAGACGGATGAATTCAGCAAGGAGGGTTTGTCGAAGTACGATATGATTGTCTTCAATAACTGTACCCATGTGCAAAAAGCGTTTACCGAGAGTTCGCAAAGGGAAGCCATCCTTGACTTCATCAAGTCAGGCAAATCCTTTGCAGCCTTCCACTCGGCTTCCGATGGAGGTGTTCCGCAATGGCCGGAGTATACCGATATGATCGGCGGTTGTTTTGCCGGGCATCCATGGAATGCCGGTGGAACCTGGCCCTTTTTCCTTGCCGACGAGCATCATCCNGTCAACCAAGCGTTCGAAACCAAGGAATTTCAATTCTCGGATGAGATTTATCAATACAAAGGCTATGATCGCAGCAAACTTCGGGTTTTGGTTGGCTTGGATTCATTGAAAACCGATAAAAAAGGCAATTCCCCTTCCAACGATTATCCNGTTTCCTGGGTTCGTTCCTACGGCAAGGGAAGAATCTTTTACTCTAATTTCGGTCACAATAAGGCAACTTGGTGGACTCCCTTTATGTTGCGGCATTTTTTGGATGGCATTCAGTGGGCCTTGGGAGACATCAAGGGTCCATCCGAGTCAATTCCTCAATCCAAACAATAACCCATTATCCTAATCCCAACGATATATTCGTTAAATAAATTATGAAAGAAATAGATTCCATAACCCGAAGAAAATTCATTGGTTCCTCCGCTTTGGCGGGAGCTGCGGCAAGCTTTCCCTACGTTGCCCGAGGAGAGAATTTGCAAAGTGATACGATTCGCGTGGCCGTCGTTGGCATGGGAGGTCGAGGAACNGGAGCCATCGGACAAATTTTGGATGCCCCGAAGGATTTGGCAAAAGACAAAAACATCCGTTGCAACACCAAGTTGGTTGCCGTTGCCGATGCCTTTCCCGAAAAGTCCGCTAACAAAATCGCTGCGTTCAAGAAGAAATACGGAGAAGATCGTGTAGATGTGGAAGGTCGTATTTTCGGCGGTCTTGACGGATACAAACAGGCCATCAATGAAGATGTGGATATGGTGGTGATTGCAACCCCTCCGGGCTTCAAGCCCCAGCAATTCGAGTATGCCATTAACCAAGGTAAGAAGGTTTTTATGGAAAAACCGGTTGCCAGTGACGTGGAGGGCGTACGGCGGGTATTGGCCTCGGCCAAGAAAGCCAAGGAAAAAGGACTTGCAGTGGGTATCGGGTTGCAGCGTCGACACGAAGAACGTTACAAGGACAACGTCAAGCAACTTCAGGACGGCGTTATCGGAGACATAAATCTTTTGCGTGTCTATTGGAACGGAAACTCAATATGGCATCGGGCTCGTCAGGAAGGAATGTCTGAAATGGAATATCAGGTGAACAACTGGTATCACTTCACGTGGGCATCCGGTGACCAAATCTGTGAACAGCATATTCACAACCTTGACATCGGATGCTGGATCAAGGGTATGTATCCCGTAAAGGCGAATGGTATGGGCGGCAGTGAAATGCGCATGGGTGGTGACCGTACCTTATCGCAAATCTTTGATCATACCTTTGTCGAGTACACCTTTGAGGATGGCACCAAGATGTACAGCCAAGGTCGTCATTTGAAGGGCGGTTGGTCCAACGTGTCGGAATCCGTTCACGGTTCCAAGGGAACTTGTGACGTGGCGCGAGCGATATGGCCGTTCGAGGGAGATCCCATCCGCATTCGGGGTGCCGGAGGCGGTCATTACCAAGAGCAAAAGGATCTTATCGAAACCTTGCACAAGGGCGAATATTACAACGAAGCCGAATATGGCGCGATGAGCACTTTCACCGCGATCTTAGGAAGGGAAGCCTGTTATTCCGGCAAAGAGATCAATGCGGCCGAATTGATGGAAAAGGGCAGGGATTATGCCCCGGGCATTGACGATTATACCTTCAGTTCGACTCCACCGGTCGTTCCCGGAGAAAATGGCGAATACCCAGTTCCCGCTCCCGGAGTCTATCGTCCGTTTGCCTAAGCTTTCAAAACCTCCCGGGCCTGCGTGTCCGGGAGGTTTTTTCATGCCCGGTTTTCTGCAAATGGGATAGCTTGTCTTCAATGGGGTTGCCCTGCGGGATTCTCCGAATTATCTTTAACGAAAATTGATTCTTTTTTCCTTCGACTAAACTTTTGGAACCGCACAAGACATGATTTTATCGGACCGCTCCATCCTTCAAGCCATTTCAGAGGGCGACGTTGTCATAGAACCTTATGATCGATCCTGCTTGGGCACCAACAGCTATGACGTTCATTTATCCAAGCACTTGGCCTGTTACGTTGATGAGGTGATAGATGCAAAATCGCACAATCAGGTGGAGCATTTTGAAATCGCAAGTGACGGTATTGTATTGAACCCGGGTAAAACTTATTTGGGTTCGACTGTCGAGTATACCGAAACTCGTCAGTTCGTCCCTTTTCTCGAAGGCAAATCCAGCGTCGGTCGTTTGGGTATTGATATCCATGCGACCGCTGGAAAAGGAGACGTTGGATTTTGCAATCATTGGACGCTGGAGATTTCAGTTTCTCAACCTGTGCGCGTCTATGCCGGGATGCCGATTGGACAATTGATTTACTTCAGGGTGGAGGGTGAAGTGGAAGTCGATTACTCCTGCAAGAAATCCGCCAAATACAACCATAGAACTCCCAAGCCGGTGGAGTCGATGATGTGGAAAAATCATTTCTGAGTGACCAAAGACGCCTATCGAGAGATTTTGGAATTTCATGCCGAGCATCCGCAAGGCAGCGAACCCTTGGAGGATCATGATTGCGAGGGCACTTATCGAAGTCAAAAGACTGGAAACCACTGTTCGGTAAGAATCAAGCTCGCTGATGGAGCGATTGAGCGGTTAAGCGCTGAAGTGAAGGGGTCGGCATTGGCTCGAGCGTGCGCATCGCTCATGGTTAGCGCTCTGGTGGGCGTAAGGATGTCAGATGCCCGAAAGACGGCTCTTGGAGTTAAATCGTTTTTGGAAGCAAAAGATGCATCCGACCTGCCCGGAGAATTAATCGTTTATCGGTCGATTCTTTCCTTTCCGGAGAGGTTCGATTGCGCATTGTTGGCATGGCGGGCTTTCTTGGAATCGGAAGGTTCCTAGAACGATCGAGAACCGAATCCCCGGTCTCCCCGGTTTTGGCGGTAGTTCCAGTTCCCGGATTGTCGGCCAGGCCCAAAGGCCGAATGAGCGTTGTGCAGGTCGTAGCGCGATTCTGAAATTTCCTTGAGAAACCGGCTTTGGACCAAGCGGACGGGAACGCCTTTCTGATTGGATAACATGGGAAAGACGAGATGGAGCGAGCGTTCGGCCCGCGTGGCGGCTACGTAAAAAAGACGCCTCTCCTCCTCCAAGTCACCCTCCCCGTCAATTGCCCGTTTGTTCGGGAAAAGACCGTCGGCCAACCCAATGACGAAAACGTGGGGAAACTCCAATCCCTTGGATTGATGGATTGTGGACAGTCGCAGGCATCTTTCTCCTTTGGTAACGACCCGATCTCCGGATTCGGAACTGAGAAGAACCAATTGGGAGAGCATTTCGGCAAGGGTTTCGTATTTGGAGGCAAAATCCACCAAACTTTCCAAATCCTCTTCTCGTCTCGGCCAATTCTCATAGGTCGCTCGCAAGTAGTCCTGATACCATCCCTCAATCGCCCCCTCCACGACTTGGGCCGGTTTGGCAGTGGCCGCCAGAACATCAACGTTACGCAAGGTTTCAAGGAGAGATTTCCAATCCTCCTTGGCATCTTTGGGGACCTTTTTGAAAACTTCATCGTTATCCAGAGAGTCAACGAGCGAGCTACCGTTCTCCAGCGATTTCTTTTCCGCCAAAGCCAACAATTTTGCGGCGGTTTTTTCACCGACTTTAGGCAGTAGGCAAGAAAAGCGAAGAAAGGCCGTCAAGTCCTTGGGGTTGGCCACGAAGCGTATCTGGGCAACCAAGTCCTTGACGTGAGCCTGCTCGAAAAATCTCATCCCACTTGTTATGACGAAAGGAATGCCTCGCCGCGACAGTTCGACCTGAAGTTCCATGGCATGAAAGTGAGCTCGATATAGAATTGCGATGTCATCGTAATTTACGCCCGAATCATACAACGATTGGATTTTCGAAAGCACGAAGTCCGCTTGTTGGTAATTGTCCATGGTCGGAACAAGCGTGGGCAAGTCGTGGTGAGGGCGGGAGGCTTTGAGTTTTTTGGAAAAGCTTTGATCGGAGGATCTGTTTTCCAAAATCTCATTGGCGAGCTTGAGAATTTCAGGCGTGCTTCGATAATTCGTCTCGATCTTGTAGATTTTGGTTTCCGGATGCCTTTCGGGAAAACTCATGATTTGATCCAAGTCCGCTCCTCTCCAAGTGTAGATGCATTGAGCGTCATCGCCAACAGCCATAATCTGGTGGTTGGTTGCAATGCGGTCGACAATCCGTGCCTGCAGAGAGTTGACGTCCTGATATTCGTCCACAAGCAGGTGGGAAAACCGAGATTGATAGTAACTTGCAGCCTCTTGATTATTCTCCAAAATCTCAAGCCAATAGACCAGCAAATCGTCATAGTCGGCCAATCCTCTTTGAAGTTTGGTTTCTTGGTAATGCCGGGCGAATGAATTTATTTTGGCAAGAAGTTCTGCGTTACCGGGGTACCTTCCTTTGGCCACTTGCTCAACCTCAATCATTACGTTTCTGGAGAAACTGATTATTCCCTTTATTGGTTTAGCCTTGGGGTTCTCTTTCGATTTGAAGAAATCCGGGTCGAGGTCGCGAATGATTTCATTCAACAAAGAGTCGGAATCTCCATCGTCTAAAATGGTGTAAGATCTAGGCAAACCAATCGAGTCACCAAAGAGACGAAGCACTTGACCGCCGACGTGATGAAAGGTTCCACCAAGAAAACGGTGGGCCCCAATCCCGGTCAATTGCTCGACCCGTTCGAGCATTTGTTTGGATGCCTTGTTGGTAAAGGTCAGGAGTAAGATCGCTTCCGGGCTGACTCCTTGACTTAGGAGATAGGCGACTCGATAGGTTAGGGTCCTAGTCTTGCCCGAACCTGCTCCTGCCAAGACTAAGGCGGGTCCGTCCGGAGCGGTGACCGCCTGAAATTGGTCATCGTTTAACTCATCCCTGAAATTAACCGCGGGCGATGAGCTTACCGGGGTAGCTGGCGCTCCGAAAATATCCTCATCCTCATCTTCATAGTCGTACACGGGATATGTTTTTCAAACTAAAGATGACCCTCGAGCAAGCGTATTCAACGAGAATTGGAAAAGTGAGGGGCCAAATGATCCCGGTGAACCACCTCGGGACGAGTTCTCCCGGGATGCAGACTCAGAATCTCGGCATTGGATTTTCCCCGAATTTCCAGTAGTTCAGCCGAGCTAAACCGAGTGATTCCCCGAGCGACGGTCTCTTTTTTTGAGTCTATGATCGAGATAACGTCCGCCTTTTCGAACTCTCCCTCTATGCTTAGGAGCCCAGTGGCTAACAAGCTGCTCCCCTGATTCAGGATTGCCTCTCGGGCGCCATCGTCGATGGAGATCGTTCCTTTCGGCTTGGGGAAAAAGGCCAACCACCTTTTCCTCTCGCGCAGTTCCAGACCTGTGGGAGCGAAAAAACTGCCGGTTGCATCACCGTTAATAATCTCAGAAAGCTCCGAAGGCTGTTCTCCGCTTCCTATGAATACGGCGCAACCCGATTTGGTGGCTATTTTTGCAGCTTCGATTTTTGTAACCATCCCACCCACTGCGGTGGGGCTTTCAGTACCTTTGGCCATTTGTTCGATGGCGGGTGTGATCTCTGCTACAAATGGGACTAATTCTCCGGCCTCAGGGTGCGTCATGAGCCCTTTGGCCGTGGATAGAATGACCAACAGGTCGGCCTTGCCCAAGGAGCAAAGAAGGGCGGACAGGACGTCATTGTCTCCAAACTTTATCTCCTCATCACTCACCGAATCGTTTTCGTTGACAATGGGGACGACGCCTTGGGCAAGTAAAGCTTCCAAGGTTTCCTGAACTTTCTGGGAACGCACCCGCTCGTTGAAATCATCGCGGGTGAGCAAGACTTGGGCTGCAACCAAGCCCACTTTCCTGAGGGCTTCGGTCCATGCGTTCATGAGTAGGCATTGGCCGATGCCGGCGCAGGCCCGAAGGAGAGCCAAATCAGTGGGACGGGAATCGATGCCAAGCATTCCCATACCCAATCCAACCGCACCCGAACTCACCACAATCACCTGAGTCTCCTGGGTTTTGCATTCGGCCTGAATGCCATTGGCAAGCTTGGCAAGCCTTGCCTCGTGAATTTTGCCATTACCAGCGGATAAAATGCCTGTTCCCAGCTTGATTACCACTTTTTTCACTTATCCTAGTCCTAGCGTTACCATGCAGATATGGTTTGGGAATCAAAAGCAAGTTTTCAAAAGAGAGGGCTAAACCGTACGCAAGTCCGCTTCCTTCGAAGAGAGAGCCTTATTGATTTCGTTCACCGAATCATCGGTCGTCTTTTGCACTTCCTTTTCAGCGCGTTTGAAGTCGTCTTCAGGCAACCCATCCTTTTGGGCCAACTTAAGGGCATCCATTGCATCCTTTCGGGATGCCCGAATCCCAATCCGCCCTTGTTCTGCGTAACCCTGAGCCATTTTGCAAAGCTCTTCTCTGCGTTCGCCACTCAATTCAGGGATGGGCATGCGAATCAATTCACCGGTAACGATCGGAGTAATCCCAAGCTTGGCTTCGATCAACGCTTTTTCAATCGGGGCAACGGTGGATTTGTCCCAGGGTTGTATCTGAATGGTTCGGGCGTCCGGTGTGGTGATAGCTGCTACGTCCCGCATCTTCATGGAAGATCCATAAACGTCTACGCTTACGCTTTCTACCATGGATGGGTTCGCTTTACCGGTATGAAGGGAGTTGAATTCATGAATCACATGATCAACGGATCTCTTCATGTCGTTATTCATTCGGTCAAAAATTTCGTCTGGTTCCATATTCGGTGGGGGGTTGCGGTTATTTCACGTTGTAAGGGCAAGTCAACTTACGATCGTGCCGATCGTTTCTCCTGAAACTGCGGTACGAATCGACTGTTCTTGCTGAAGATCAAAAACGAGTATTGGAAGTCCATTGTCCATGCAAAGAGAAAAAGCAGTCGCGTCCATCACGGAAAGCCTTTTTTCCAGGCACTCCATGTACGTTAGTTTGTGGAACTTTTTGGCATCTTCAAACTTATGGGGGTCCTTATCGTAAATACCGTCCACCTTGGTGGCCTTGAGTATGATGTCAGCGGAAATTTCACTCGCTCGCAAAGCTGCAGTCGTATCGGTCGAAAAATAAGGGTTTCCCGTGCCCGCTACGAAAATGACGATTCTGCCCCGCTCCAAATGCCTGATAGCCCGTCTCTGAATGTAAGGTTCGGCGAGTTTGTCCATTGGTATGGCGCTTTGGACGCGAACCACGGCCCCCATCTTTTCAAGGCGGTCCATGATTGCCAAACCATTGATGACCGTGGCAAGCATTCCCATGGAATCGCCGGTAGTGCGGTCGATGCCTTTTTCGCTTCCTTGCAGTCCGCGAAAAATGTTTCCCCCTCCTACGACCAATCCGACTTCGATGCCCATATCCGCAACCGCTTTAATCTCCCTGCAAATGTTTTCCAAGGATTGGGCGTGAATGGGCTCGCCTTCGGTGCGACTACCCAAAATTTCGCCGCTGATTTTGAGGATGATTCTCTTGTAATTTTTTTTCATTTAATGGGTTGTAGAATTGTAGAATCTTGACTTTCTCAAATCAAATTACATTTTTAAAGGTTACGCAGCCTGGTGGTGTAATGGTAGCACAGGAGTTTTTGGTACTCTCAGTCGGGGTTCGAGTCCCTGCCGGGCTGCCAATCCCATTTGGAATTGGATATCGTTTCACTGATCAATCGCACTAGTTGTCCTGAGATTGAGGCAAATCGAAGGGGTTGAAATCGGATTCCGGTGGAGGTGGTGGAACCAAGTTTCCGGGAGGCGGCTCGCTAAAGACGTTTTCCAAGGGCACTTTGGTTTTATTTTGTTCCTTGGATGATTCCGTAAATGGATCGATCCCCCCGGGGGCTTCTTTGGGGAGTAGGGGATCATTCTCGAAAGGATTGAAGGTGGGCGCTGGGGGGGGTGGCGGAGGAACAAATTCAACACCCGATGATTCGCTGGGCTCAACTTGTTCGGCAAAAGGGTTAAAACCAGAGGAATCCGAAGATTCCGAATCTGCGGGGGGAACCGAGGTTTTGTCGTTCGCTTTTTGCGGTTCGATGGGTTCTGGGACCGGATCGTTTTCAAACGGATTGAAGGTGGGCGCTGGAGGAGGAGGCGGAGGGAGTTGCTGGGATGGTGATGCCGGTTCTGAGGCGGGCGGAGTAGAATCGTCCCCAAATGGATTAAAAGTCGGGGCCGCAGGAGGAGGTGGAGGGAGTTGCTGGGGTGGTGATGCCGGTTCTGAGGCAGGCGGAGCCGGATCGTCCTCAAAGGGATTAAAGGTCGGTGCTGGGGGAGGAGGAGCAGGTGGTGGTGGCGCAAACAACTCCTTCCCCTCAGGAGAGGGCGGCGGAGCAACTTGATCATCGAACGGATTAAAGGTCGGAGCCGGATTTCCCGGACTCATCGGCGCAGGGGGCGTGGGTGCGGGCTCGGAAGGTTTTTCGTTTGTCTGTTCTTTTGGTTTTGCAATAGCCGATTCGGGGATAATTTCCGGAGAAGAGGGCTTTGGCTCAAGTGTGTCTGGGGTCGATGGCTTTGCCGCTTCCGGGATTGGGGAATTGGAAGAAGATTCGGTTGGTTCAAGCGCTTCCTCAACGGGTGGCTTGAGTTCCTTCGGAGAATTAACGGGCTCTGGGGACAGCGGCTGCTCCTTTGGTTCCCCGGTAACTGCAGGTTTTGGCTCCGAGGAAATGGGGGCAACTTCGGGATCGATGATTACAGTCTCTGCCGCCGGCTCGGATGGGGAAGGGGACTGAGCTTCCTGAGAAGCCGAATTTTCAGATGGACCGGGACGTGAAATTTGTTGTCCCGTCAAAATGTTTTGAATCGGATCACCGTCTGCGAACTGCAGCTCGGAAACCTTTTCCCCCGCTTTATTCCATTCTATGCATACGCCATGTTCCAAGTTGTTGCGAAAGTTGTAATCGAATTGCTGCTGACCGTTAGGAAACCAGCCCTTGGAATTTCCTTCCATTTTTCCATCCACAAATTGGGCGGTTAGTCTTTTTTGTCCATGTTCGTACCAAATCGTACGCATACCATGCTGTTTGTCCTTTTGGTAGAAGATTCCAAGCTTTTGCTGACCGGATTCATACCATTCTGAGGAGGGGCCTTCGCGGAGTCCGTGCCGATAAATGGTTGATGATTTCTTGGATCCGTCGGCATACCATTCCCAAGCGTCTCCATGGGGTTTGCCGTCTTTCATGTTAACTTCCAAAATTTTTATACCGTTGGCGTGCCATTCGGACTTGGTCCCGTTGAGTTTGCCTGATTTGTAGTTCTCCTCTCGAAGTAACTCTCCGGTAATGCGATATTCCTTGGAGGAACCGTCCCTTAATCCATCCGCGTAAGAAATCGATCGCCGTTTTCTTCCGTTGTAGAAGAATTCGATGGTCTCTCCGTGTCTCTTGCCATTCTGCCAGGATGATACTGATTTGGTGGGGCTTTGCTCGTAGGTTTCAATGGCCTTGCCGGAAAAAAGCGTACCGTCCGTAGAAGAGTTGGTTTCGTCCTTGGCTCTTCTGACGAGGCCATTCTCGTCACTATCGAGCCAGTGTAACATCACGGTGCCGTCTGGTTCGCTGGGAAAATTGGAGGAAGATTGAACGCATGACGAAACGCATATCGCAAGAGTCAGGCAGAAAACGGCGGCAAGGGTCTTTTTCATCGGTTCGATTATTGTCGCGACCTCCGCTTTGTGGCAAGAGGTTTTTATCTATGGGCGGAGTGCAGTGAAGCAATCGATTTCACTGTCTTTGCTTCTATAACGGAAGGCTGGGAGAAGGATCGCAGGCAGTTTAAGTTGAAGGTTTGAATCCATGGAATTAAACTTCTTCTCGACCGAAAAGGAAGTCTTCAAGGTCGCGCCTTTGCTTTTTGGATGGTCTCCCCTTGGAAACGGTACTGGGGTAAGCGAACTTTCTTTTCGCATGATCTTCTNGGGCTCGTTGATAGGTTTCTTGGGAAGTCAAGTCCTCGAGAAATTCAGGAACTTTCGAGGCTGACGTCCTTTTATCAAGAAGACCGACAACCTGCAGTTTTTTATCAATGGGACCTTGTCTGATCGACAGGATGTCTCCGACTCGAAGATAACGAGATGGCTTGGCCAATTGATCGTTTACCTTAACCCAGTTGCGTTTGCATGCATCCGTGGAGAGGGAGCGGGTTTTGAATATTCGGGTTGCCCATAACCACCGGTCCAAGCGAACCTTTTCCATTTGTTGATGATCCGACACCTAATCCTTTACGGGGGACAAGCGGATCTCNAAAGCGANCCTTTGATTGGATTTCAAGGTTATTTGTAAGTTCTTGCGTTCGTGGTTGGGCAAATCGATGGCCTTGATCTTGTCAGCNCCGATTCCCGAACGTTGAAGGGCATAGGGCAGAAAATTGAGCAATTCAGGGGNATATTTTGAGAAGTCGGGTATAACGTAGTCCCTTTTGGAAAAAGCAAGTCCGTGGAGCAGAAAAAGGAAACGATCTTCATCCGACATTCCCAAACCCAAGGCAATTTTGTTAAGGGTTTTGCAGCCGGCGGTCCTAATCCCATTCTCAATATCATTGACAATGGAGGTGGCCACTTTGCTTTCCTTGGCCAGTTCGGGTTGAGTAAACCCGGATTTTTTTCGCAGAGACTTAAGATTTTTCCCAAACGCTTTGATCGAAGACATNCAACCATTCTAGGTGGCGGCTGCGTCTGGGCAAGGAAATTGAGAGAAGAACTAGTTCTCGAGGATTTTGGCNCTAAATTGTCGGGCTCNTGGCCATTCCGAATTTTCAGGCAAGCTAGAATTTGAATCTCTGACCGGTGAAAGCTCGATGATGAAGGATTCAAAGGGCTTCCGAGGGTTTATCGCTTCGGGGGTCGCAGGAGAATGAGTTTGGCTGGAGTTCTCGTCGTCCGCCGGTGAAGAAGTCCCTTCTTCGCCGATAAGGGAGTCAATCGCTTTCGTTATTTCATCCTGGTATTTCCAAGCCGTAAAGGAGCCTGCGCCGATCAGGCAGAGACTGACCAGATAAAAAAGCGAGGCATTTCGATCGGCTTTCGGGTAATCGGGCCGGGGTCCTTGTATGGCTTCATCCCATTCCTTCCATTCTCGGATGACTTTTCTTCTCTCCACGATCGTTCCGGTTAAAATGGCGAATTCATATAGAACGTAGAGGGGGATTGTGAGAATGCATAGACTGACCGGATCTCCACCCGGTGTTATCAGAGCGGCTGAAACCATCAGAATGACCAAAACGATTCTGCGACTTTCCCGAAGCTTGACTACCGAAAGAATGCCAATTCGGACAAGCAGGATCAGAACCAATGGAAACTGGAAGGCGATACCAACGGCAAAAGTCATCCAAATGACCGTGCTGTAGTAGTTGCCGGCTTCCGGACGGTAGACGTCCAAACCCAGAACGTTGAATGAAAATTCAATCGTGAAGGCTAAGGAAAGGGGGAGAATGAAGAAATAGGTCATGGATGCCCCCGCGAGAAAGAGTAGTGTTGCGGCGACGCAACCCGGAAAGAACACGCGTTTCTCCTTGTGCGTGAGACCGGGAACCACAAAACTTCCCACAAAATAGAGAATGATCGGAAGGGATAAGCCCAACCCCCCCAGAAAGCATATTTTCATGGCTATGAAAATAGGGGAATAGGATCGTATGACTTGCAGAAGGTTGCGGTTCTTGCCTCCTGCGAAATGAGCGAGCATTCTAGTTTGATGATGCGGGTCCGAGATTCCCCATCCATGCAATTGCTCCTCCTTCGCATTCCTCAGCATGCCTAAGTCCACCTCCTGTTTTTCCAGAGTTTGGGCGTATTGTTCCAATCCGATGCTTTGCAGGTCGATGCTTATTTCCCCAAAGTCTTCCACGGCCTTGATCAAGGGCCATTGCAAAGCCTTGACGGAATCCTGCATGAAAACGGCAACACCAATGCACCCCAACAGGAAGGCGCAGACGGCTTTGAGGATAACCCATCTGAGTTCCTCCAAGTGTTCGAGGAAATGCATCGCATTGGGGTCGGATTTTGTGCTCTTACCCTTCTTCCTGAGGGCTCCGACCAAGCCTTCCTCACGAAACCTTTCTCCGAACCCTTTGGGGCCGACTTTCTTATCGTCCGAGCTCACTGTCTGCAAAATGTCATCAACAATTATTTTGAATGCGCAAAGTTGATTTATGCCTGAAAATGACCTTCTCGTCCATGCTAAAGGAAGAAAGGAAGAGCGTGTCGAAGGTTACGCAAACAAGTCGTCCGTTGACAAAGCTTGTAAAAAATAAGATAAATTTCCCTTCGAATTTCCAAG
Source organism: Opitutia bacterium (assembly GCA_002692605.1). Classification (GTDB taxonomy): domain Bacteria; phylum Verrucomicrobiota; class Verrucomicrobiia; order Opitutales; family Seribacteraceae; genus Seribacter. The sequence continues at coordinate 4,337 of NZLE01000008.1, read as the reverse complement.
GTCCGAGTTTTTTCAACGAACGCGTGTTTTGGAATTTTTTCATGACGCTAACCACAACCTTACAAAATGGCACAGAAAAAGAAGGCAAAAAAAGCCAAGAGCAAAACCACTGGAAAGGTCGCGAAAACGCGCGCTTCCTCTAAATCCAACGAGCCAAAGTACGTCTACGATTTCGGAAACAAGACCGATGGCGATGCAAAGCAAAGAGAACTTTTGGGAGGTAAGGGCGCGAACCTAGCCGAAATGGCGAGCATCGGTTTGCCCGTACCCCCTGGTTTTACGATTACCACCGAGGTGTGCACCTACTTTTATTCGCACAAAAAGAGCTACCCAAAGGTTTTGGACGAACAGATTCGTTCATCGGTGGCCATTGTCGAGAAGCAGATGGGAAAAAAATTGGGTGACCTTAAGAACCCCCTTTTGCTTTCCGTTCGATCGGGTGCCCGTGACTCGATGCCTGGAATGATGGACACGATCCTTAACCTCGGACTCAATGACGACACGGTCGAAGCCTTGGCCAACGCTTCGGGGAATGAGAGATTTGCCTGGGATTGTTACAGGCGTTTCATTCAAATGTACGGTGACGTAGTGATGGGAGTTCAAAAACTTCCCAAAGAGGACCATGACCCTTTTGAGGCGGTGATAGAGGATTTTAAAAAGGAGATTTTTCCCAAGGAAAAGGGTGAGGTCGACGACTCTCGAATCTCCAGCTCCCAGATGAAAGAGTTGGTCAATCGTTTCAAAGCTCTGGTAAAAAAGAGGTCCGGGAAGGACTTCCCAACCTGTCCATGGCAGCAACTCGAAGGCTCCGTAGGAGCGGTTTTCAGTTCCTGGATGAATGACCGGGCTATCGTTTACAGGCGTAAGTACGGCATCCCCGCTGAGTGGGGGACCGCTGTCAACGTACAGGCAATGGTATTTGGAAACACCGGTAAGAAATCCGGCTCGGGAGTGGGATTCACTCGGGATCCTGCCAGCGGCGAGAAGGTTCTCTACGGAGAATTTCTCACGGACGCGCAAGGTGAAGACGTTGTTGCAGGCGTTCGGACCCCTCAACCAGTCGCAAAGCTTAAAAGGGTACTTCCGAAGCCATTTAGAGAACTCGTCCTGGTGCAGAAAAAACTCGAAAGGCACTTCAAGGACATGCAGGACTTTGAGTTTACCATAGAAAACGAAAAGCTCTATATGCTGCAAACCCGCAACGGAAAACGAACTGGACTCGCCGCCGTTCGAATTGCAGCGGAAATGGTGAAGGAACGACTCATCGATTGGAAAACGGCGATCAAACGCGTTCCCGCAGATCAATTGGACCAAGTGCTTTCTCCCGTATTCGATGCCAAGGCGCAAAAAACCGCAGAGCGTTTGTGCAAAGGTTTGCCAGCCGGACCTGGCGCCGCATCCGGTAGAATTTGTCTTAATGCGGAGCGAGCCGTGGATGCGGCAAAGAAGGGGAAAGTGCTTCTCGTCAGACAGGAGACTTCTCCCGAGGACTTGCGCGGAATGATTGCTGCGGAGGGAATCCTAACGGCGCGTGGTGGAGTTTCTTCGCACGCGGCTTTGGTTGCTCGTCAAATGGGAAAGGTTTGCGTCTGCGGAGCTTCCGAGCTGGACGTTGACTACCATTCGCGCACCGTAAAGGTCGATGGCAAAANCTTCAAGGAAGGTGATTACATGTCCATCAATGGAACCACCGGTGAAATTTTCGCGGGTGAATTGAAGACCGCGCCATCCGAGATCATCCAGGTCTTGGTGGATAAGAAATTGGATCCCAAGAAAAGCAAGGATTTCAAGTACTTCTCCCAACTTATGGGATGGTGCGAGAAAGCCACCAAGATGTCCGTTAGGACCAACGCAGACTCACCCTCTCAAGTGGCCAATGCGATTGCCTTCGGCGCATCCGGAATCGGATTGTGCCGAACCGAACATATGTTTTTCGAAGGGAACCGGATTGATGCGATGCGTCAGATGATTCTTGCGGATAATGAAGTGGATCGTCGAAAAGCTCTCAAAAAACTGCTGCCTTTCCAAAGAAGGGATTTTCAAGGGATTTTCAAGGCCTTGGATGGCCGTCCGGCCACAATTCGCTTGCTGGATCCGCCCCTTCATGAATTCCTTCCTCATGATCAGGCTTCTCAACGCGATCTTGCTAAGAAACTAGGAGTGACTTTGTCATCGATCAAAAAGCGTGTGGAGGATTTGCACGAATTCAANCCGATGCTTGGTCATAGAGGTTGCCGATTGGGGATCTCGTATTCGGAAATAACCGAAATGCAGGCNCAAGCCATTTTGGAGGCCGCAATCCTTGTGAAGCAGAGTGGAATTGAAGTTAACCCTGAGATTATGGTTCCTCTGGTTGGGTTTCCGAAGGAATTGGAACTTCAGGTTGAAGTCATTCACGAAACGGCCAAGAAGGTTTTTGCCGCCAAAGGTGAGAAAGTGAAATATCTCGTCGGCACCATGATTGAGATACCCCGAGCCGCTTTGGTCGCAGATGAGATCGCAAAGACCGCTCAGTTCTTTAGTTTTGGTACCAACGACTTGACTCAGACTACCATGGGGATGAGTCGCGATGACTCCGGAAGCTTTCTNCCTAATTACACCGAATTGGACATCATTGACGCGAATCCATTCGCGAGTGTTGATCAGAGTGGTGTCGGTCAACTTATGGAGTTGGCGGTGAAAAAGGGCAAATCGTCCCGTCGTGGAATTAAATTGGGCATCTGCGGCGAACATGGTGGCGATCCGAATAGCGTAGTCTTTTGCCATAAGATCGGCTTGAATTACGTAAGTTGTTCGCCTTTTCGCGTCCCTACTGCGCGACTTGCCGCAGCCCAAGCCGCAGTGAGCTGAGAAAATTTTTGAAGGATTTTCTTCTAAAGGGTTCGAGCGCGAAAGCGCTCGANCNCTTTTTGTGAGCTAATTTCGAATCTCCTANTTTAGTNAGACGAATGTTCGAGGTGAAGGAAAAGCCAAGGCTTGTCGAGCGAGCCTATCTGATATCNGTGATTTTACGTGAGGAAGAGAGAGCGNATNCCGAAAGTTTGTTGGANGAACTTGAAGAGCTCGTTTCCAACTTGGGAATCATTATAAGGGAAAAACGGGTCATCCGTACCCGTAAAACCTTTGCCGGTCACCTAATCGGAAAAGGAAAGTTCGACCAAGTGATCGCCGAGGTAGGAGCGGCAAAATGCGACGTAATCATTTTTGACAATGAGATTTCACCCAGCCAGCAAAGAAATTGGGAAGAAGCGAGCAAGGTTTTGGTTATAGACCGGCAGGAGATCATTTTGGACGTNTTTGCGGAACGGGCACGGACCAAGGAAGCGGTCTTGCAGGTACAGCTTGCCCGACTTGAGTACTCTTTGCCGCGCTTGAGAAGAGCGTGGACGCACCTTGGTCGCCAACGTGGAGGCGGTGTTACCCAGAGAGGAGAAGGTGAGGCCCAGATTGAACTGGACCAAAGAATGTTGAGAGACAAGATAGCCTCGACCAAAAGGGAAATCGCTCAAGTTGCAACCCGAAGAGAAACAAGTCGCAAGAAGAGGCAAAGGATACCCCTTCCCAGTTTGGCTTTGGTAGGATATACGAATGCCGGCAAGTCCACCTTGCTCAATAAGCTGTCCGGTGCTTCCGTTCTCTCCGCGGACAAGTTGTTTGCAACATTGGATCCCACAAGTAGAAAAGTCGAGCTCCCCCACGGCAAAACCATCATTTTGACCGATACGGTTGGATTTATTCGCAAATTGCCCCATCGGTTGGTAGATGCCTTCCGAGCCACATTGGAAGAAGCCTTGGTTGCCGATATCCTCCTCCATGTTGTGGATCTATCGAATCCCCATTTCGAGGAGCAAATGAAAACAACTTTGTCCGTATTGGAGGAATTGGGTGCCGAAGAAAAAAGAATCCTTACCGTCTTCAATAAAATTGACCTCAAACCCGAACCCACCAAAAGAATTCGAGCAAAAGCGCTTAACCCTGATTCCGAACTCGTCAGTTCAACAACAGGCGAAGGTCTTGATGGCTTGTTGGCCAAGATCGAATTCTTTTTGAATGAGAAGAGCCAAACGAGAAAGTACCTGATCCCTCACCATGCGTATCACTATGTCGTTAAAGCTCGGCAAGAAGGATGCGTCCAATCAATGGAAAGCAATGATGAAGGGATGCAATTGGAGGCAATTCCACAAGGTAAGCTTGCCGCCTTACTCAAGAAATATGAAACAGTCGAAGACTAACGAAGCCTTTTTCTCCTGGAGTAATCAACCCATGTGACCCTGAGCATATTGGTTGCTATCCAAAAAACTCCAGTCATACAAAAAGAAGCCATGCCCGCGACTATC
>NZLE01000007.1 GCA_002692605.1 Opitutia bacterium | reverse complement strand
TTGCCCATCCTTGATGACCTTTAGGTCTCCGTCCACCAACTTGTCAATTACGGGCACATGGTGAGGCAAAACACCGATTTTTCCATTGGAGGTGGGTACGATGACTTGATCCACCTCTTCCGAGAAGACTTTTGCGTCCGGGGTAACGATCTCAAGTGTGATGGGCATCAGAAGAGATTCTCCTAAGAGCTTTGCTCACCAATGACTGCGTCGATCCCGCCCTTCATGTAAAAGTCGTTTTCCTCAACCTCATCGAGTTCCCCATCAAGGATCATCTTGAATCCGCGGATGGTATCCTTGACCGATACGTATTCTCCCGACACTCCGGTAAACACTTCCGCGACATGGAAGGGTTGGGAAAGAAACTTTTGAATCTTCCGTGCCCGAAAGACCACTTGCTTTTGCTCGGGTGACAGTTCGTCAAGCCCGAGAATCGCAATGATATCCTGCAAATCCTTGTAGGATTGCAGAACCTCCTGAACCCTACGAGCCACCCGAAAGTGTTCTTCACCAACGATTTCCGGGGACAATGCGTTGGATACGGAAGCCAGGGGATCGACCGCGGGGTAGATGCCCAACTCGGCGATGGAGCGCTCCAAGACGATGGTGGAATCAAGGTGAGCGAATGTATTTGCCGGGGCCGGGTCGGTCAAATCATCGGCGGGAACGTAGACCGCCTGGAAAGAGGTGATTGATCCCTTTTTGGTGGAAGTGATGCGTTCCTGAAGAATTCCCATTTCCTCGGAAAGCGTGGGTTGGTAGCCAACTGCGGAGGGCGAGCGTCCGAGCAGAGCCGAAACCTCCGAGCCGGCTTGGGAGAAACGGAAGATGTTGTCCACGAAAAGCAAAACGTCCTGACCCATTTCATCGCGGAAGTATTCCGCCATGGAGAGTCCCGAAAGAGCGACCCGCATCCGCGCCCCGGGAGGTTCGTTCATTTGACCATAGACCAAGGCTACCTTTGATTGGGAAATGTCCTCTTGGTTGATGACTCCGGCTTCGGACATTTCCTGATACAAGTCATTGCCTTCACGGGAGCGTTCCCCTACCCCAGCGAAAACGGAATAACCGCCATGGGCTTTTGCGATGTTGTTGATCAATTCCATGATCACGACCGTTTTGCCCACGCCGGCGCCTCCGAAGGCTCCGACCTTGCCGCCCTTGATGAAGGGACAGATCAAATCGATCACCTTGATTCCGGTTTCAAGGATGTTTGCCTCGGTATCCTGATCCATCAGAGTGGGAGCCTGACGATGAATGGGACGAGTCTCTTCGTTTCCGCAGGGTCCTTTGTTGTCCACGGTTTCGCCAATGACGTTGAAGATGCGACCAAGAACCTTTTCGCCAACGGGAACGGAAATGGGCGCTCCGGTGTTTCGAACATCCATACCACGGACCAATCCCTCGGTGGATGACATGGCTACGGTCCTGACCCGGTTGTCTCCCAAATGCTGTTGGGTTTCCAAAACCAATTTGGAATCCGAATCGGAGTCGGCGAGTTTGTAGGTGACTTCAAGGGCATCATAAATTTCAGGAGTGCTTCCTTCGGGAAATTCGGCATCCACGACGGCGCCGATGACTTGAATGATTTTTCCTTGTTTTGGGTTCTTAGTGTCCTCTTCCATGATAAGATTTATTTAAAATTAGTTGGAAAGTGTGGCTGCGGAAATTTCCAGGATTTCCTGAGTGATGGCTGCCTGGCGAGCGCGGTTGTATTGTAAGGTAAGGTCGTTGATCAGATTCCCTGCGTTGTCGGTTGCAGTTTTCATGGCAACCATTCGGGCACTGTGTTCGGAAGCCTGCGCCTCGAGAACGAGTTGATGGATTTCCTGTTTTAGATAGAGGGTTGCAAGTTCCGAAAGAACGGTATCACGGTCCTCGATGATGATTTCTCTGTCGTCCTTGGGAACTTCGTGATCCTCAATGCCAAAGCGTTCGTGCAGTTTGGCAGACATTTCATCCAAGTCATTGAGGGGAAAAAGCGGAATAAGCTCAGGTTCCTGCCTGAGCGTATTGATGAAGCCGGTGTAGAGAACCTCAATGGTATCGATGTTTCCGTCGTTATAATTTCTCAAAAGGAATTCTACCACCTTTTTGACGTCGGAAAAGCTGGGTTTGTCAGGCAAGCTAAAATCCGCCAGCAAATCCCTTCGGGTACGGGAAAGATATTGGGTGGCCCGTTTCCCAATGGCAACGAACTTCGCCGAGGAATCGACCTCGGAAAGCATCCGAAACAGGTTGGAGTTCAAAGCTCCACAGAGTCCCTTGTCGGTTCCGATGACTAGTATTCCCCTATGTTTGACCGGTCTTTCCATGAAATAATCATTGGTGACCTCGAGAAATTCATCGGCAATGGATACGATGATGTCGGCGAGCAGGAGGGCGTAAGGACGACCGGACTTGGCGCTGTCCTGGGCCTTCTTCATCTTAGAGGTTGCCACCATTTGCATGGCCTTGGTTATTTGACGCGTACTTTTTACGCCCTTGATTCGGATTCGAATGTCTCTGGTGTTGGCCATCTAGGAAATTAATCGTGAGAGAGTCAAAAAACGAGTTGTTCAGGAGAAAGTCCTTTTCCAGTCCTCGACCACCGTTTTGAGCTTTTGCTCGGTCTCCTCCTCCAGTTTCCCGGATTCGTAAATGAGATCGCATACTTCTTTTCCTTGCGCGGCCATGTGTTCCTGCAAGCTGGTGACCGCGGAATTGATGTCCGAGACTTCAATGGAATCGAAAAAGTTGTTTTGCATTGCCCACATCAAGGCAGTTTGGATTTCAACCGGAATGGGATTGTAAGCGGTCTGCTTGAACATCTCCACAATTCGAGCGCCCCGATCCAATCGGGCTTTGGTAGATGCGTCCAGATCTGATTCGAACTGAGAGAAGGCGGCCAATTCCCTGAATTGAGCGAGCTCAAGCTTCACTTTTCCGGCTACTTTCTTATAAGCTTTAATTTGGGCGGCCGATCCCACTCGAGATACGGAAAGACCGACCGACACGGCGGGGCGGATGCCTTTGTTGAAGAGGTCGGTCTCAAGAAAGATTTGCCCATCGGTGATGGAAATGACATTGGTGGGGATGTAGCCGGAAACGTCCCCCATTTGCGTCTCGATGATGGGCAGCGCGGTCAGGGATCCGTTTCCACTTTCTTCGTTCAAACGAGCCGAGCGTTCCAAGAGTCTCGAGTGTAGGTAAAAGACGTCACCGGGATAAGCTTCTCTCCCGGAGGGTCTTTTCAAAATCAGGGAAATTTGCCGATAGGCGACCGCATGCTTGGAAAGGTCGTCGTACACGATCAGAGCGTCCATNCCGTTTTCCATGAACCACTCGCCCATAGCGCATCCCGAATAAGGGGCNATGTATTGGTTGGCCGGGTTGTCGGCCGCCGGAGCGGATACGATGGTTACNTACTGCAATGCACCTTTGTNTTCCAAAACNTTAATGGTGCGGGCGACGTTTGAATTCTTCTGCCCTACGGCAACGTAAATGCAGTAAACCGGACGAAAATCGGGGTTGCCCGATTCTTCGCCTTGTTTATTGATTTTGGCTTGNTTGATGATGGTGTCTATGGCGATGGTGGTTTTGCCTGTGGAGCGGTCGCCAATAATCAATTCTCTCTGTCCACGGCCAATCGGCACCATGGAGTCAACCGCCATAATTCCCGTTTGCAGAGGTTGATCAACCGACTTTCTGGGAATGATTCCTGGAGCGATGCGTTCCACGGGAAAGGATTGCTTGGCGTCAATCGGACCTTTCTCATCAATGGGCCGCCCTACCCCATCGACGACNCGACCCAGGAGTTCCTTGCCAACGGGAACGGAAAGAAGTTTTCCGGTCGTTCGAGCCTCGTCCCCTTCCTTGAGGGAACTGGTGTCACCCAAGAGTACGCATCCTACGGATTCCTCTTCCAAATTGAGCGCAATACCCAAAACGTTGTTGGGAAACTCGATCATTTCGTTGAACATGACCTTGGAAAGCCCGGATACCCGAGCGACCCCATCAGCCAAAGTCGTAATGACACCAACATTGGTGCGCGTTGCATCTGTGGAAAGGTTTTCTATTTCCTTNCGGATAATATCAGTAATGGTGCTCATCTTGGGTGAATTTTATAAGAATGATTTCCTCAAATTTTCTAATCTGCTGGCAACCGAGTCTTCGTAAACGTCGTCTCCGATTCGAATCCTGTATCCGGCAAGCAGCGCTTCGTTGCTGGTGATTGATAGTTCTATTTTACGGCCCGACAGGGAGCCGATCTTATCTCTAAGGGTTTGCTCGACTTCATGGTAGTTTTCACAACCAATTTCAATCTTGGCCTCGTAGAGCCTCAGATGATTTTTCACTTCAGTCAAAAAATGGCGCAGGATATCCTTGGTGGAGGACAAGCCCAACTCCTTGAGACCGTCGATTGATTCNACGGCCTTGCCTTCGTCTATGAGTCCATCCTCGTTCAGCGAATACCTAAGAAGAGTTNTCGCCAATCTCTTGTTTNTTGAAGTGGAAGCCATTTGAAGCGAGACAAACTATTCGAGATTTAGCTTTTGCACCGCACTTGATGAAAACCTTTTCTTTTCGTCGTCGGTCAATTCCTTTTGCAAAACCTTGGAAGTCGTTAGGATGACAAGGGATGCGATTTCCTCTCTTGCATCATTAAGNNCACGCTGTCTCTCCTGCTCCATCGCGATTTTGGCTTTTTCGACAATTTCCTCGGCTTGCTTGCGAGCGTCTTCCTTTTGAGACTCGATAAANGCCTTGGCTTGCTCCTGAGCCGAAGTCACGGTCTTCTTGGCTTCGAGGGAAGCCTCCTGAAGAGTCTGCTGTTGCTGTTTCTCGGTTTCCTCCAACTCCAACTTGATGCGTTCCGCGTTTTTCAGGGAATCGGCAATTTGCTTTTCCCTTTCCTTGATGGTCGAAAGAACGTTTTTGAAGGCAAACCGGTAAATGACNTAAGCGACAATGATGAAGTTAATGCCTTGAGCGATCAGCATTGGCACGTCTATGCCGAATGTTTCGACTATGCCTGACGCAGTCTCTTGNAGGGATGCTAGGACAATCATTTCGTTGTATCAGAAACCGATGCAGGTTTGCGAATTAGAGGAAGAGTGCGTAAAAGGCCACCGCCTCCGCAAGAGCCATACCAAGGATGGATTGAATCAGAATCGCGCCTTTGGCGTCTGGGTTTCTGCCCACCGCCTCCGCTGCTTTCATGCCTACGATTCCAACTCCGATTGCGGCTCCAAGGCAACCGAGTCCGCCTTGAATGCTGCCACTTATNCCTTCTGCTACCGCTTGAGCGGTTTCGGGGGATTGCGCTGCTTCCTGTGCTTGTGCTAGTATTTCGATCATTTCAGTGATGTATTTATTGATTAACGGTTTATGTGATCGCCTACCCTTTGCGTATAGTCACGATCAGAAAATTAATGATGCTCGCCCTCATCGTGGTTGCAGATCANGCCGATGTAAACGGATACCAGAAGCATGAAAACCAAGGCTTGTACAAGACCAATCAACACTTCCATAAAGTAAAAGGGAACAGGCAAAATCCAATTAATCTGGGGAACGAGGTGAAGCATGCTGTGAAGAAGACTTTCGCCACCGAAAACATTGCCAAAAAGGCGAAANGTCAAGGAAACCGGACGGAAAAGGATGGAAAGTATTTCAATAAAGCCNACGGCGATGAAGATAACTCCCAAAAACAAAAACATGATGGTTGGTACGTCTCCTTTTTGCGCCTTGTTGCCGAACAAGTCCTTCATGATGACTTTGACACCCGCATATTTGAGGATCAGATAGAGCCAGGAGATNTTGGCGACGAGGGCAAGCGCNAGCGTCATGTTAAGGTCCGCATTGGCGGGGCGAACCAATGGTTTTTTGACGATGAAATGATCGTCGACGATGGAACCGTATCCGACGGTTCCCACTCCAGGCAATAACCCGCTCCAATTGTGGATTAGAATGAAAAAGAAAAGACCGCTCAGAAGGCCAAAGGATGCGAAGAACACTTTCTTACCTACGATTGGTTCGATGATGCTGCGAATTCCGCCAATTACGGATTCAGCGACCAATTGGCCCTTGGTGGGAATCATTTGCGGTTTGCCGACTATGTATCTTACCAGAAAAATAAGGAACAGCGAAACCACCCAACTGGTGACCATGGAATTAGTGATGGGTAAGGATCCGAGGGTGAACAAAACGTCAGCCTTAAGATGCACCCCACTGCCTGCGGCATGGGATGAATAAGGTAACAAAAAAAGGAGAAGTGTGAGTTTGGGATTCAACTTTATCAAAAAGGGTNNGAGAATAAGTTGAAGTTAAGTGCAGGTCAACGTGGATTTTGAGAAAATTCCAAAGAATACCTCGGTTCACGGTCTTCCTCAGTCCATTTTCTCAATTTTGGAAAAAAGAGTAATAAAACACCAATTCATTAGCTGTGGTAATGGGTTGCATGCGCTGTTATTGATTGATGGGAGGGGAGAAGATCCTGAAAATAACTAGTGTGTTCGAAGGGGAATCCTTGATCTACGATTTCCCAGTATGGTGATTGGGAAATCTTCTCTTTGGTCCACTCAACGTAAGGAATGTGATCGGACCGGAAGAAGAGAAAAGATTCTTTGGACGAAGTTTTTGCGAGCAAGTGAAGGAATTCATCTTGAATCAACCTGCGCTTGAAGTGCCTATGCTTGGGCCATGGGTCAGGAAACATGAGGTAGGTTTTGTCGATTACAAAGTCGGTTGGAAGGAATTCAATGAATTCCTTTGCCTCAACCTTGAGGAAAAAAAGGTTTTTGAGAGAACGTTTGGTGACTTTGGCCTGAGCTTTTTCAATCCGTTTGCTTATGAGATCAATACCTACGAAAATTTCATTGGGATTTTGGAAAGCGTGGTTCGTAAGCCAATGACCATGACCGCACCCAATTTCAAGATTGATGCGAAGTTTTTGCCTAGCGTTTGAGTCAATAACTGTTTCCTGGAGAATTTGACTCATGAGGCGCCCTACCCTCTCCTTTCTCTGCCCTGCGGTGGAAAACTGATTCAGGAATTCGTCAGTCATGACGGATGATAGTTATTTTGGTTTGTTGGCTTTGGCGAGTAATACCATAAGTACACTGATGTCCGAAGGGTTGACGCCTGAAATCCGCGATGCTTGAGCNAGCGATTCGGGACGCACTCGATTAAGCTTTTCGGCGCTTTCGGAACGTAACCCAGGTAGACCATGATAGGAAAAATCGTTGGGTATCCTAATCTTTTCGGCTTCCTTGAGTTTTCGNATGTTATTGAATTCGCGTTTAAGGTANCCTTGGTATTTTACTCTGTAGAGAACTTCGGATTGTGTGGATTCGGAGAGATNNACGAATTCCTTCGGAAGAGATTCAGGGGATTTGGTTTGGCGAATTAAATCACCCAAAGTCTTATTTCCNGAAANGNAGGTATTGTTGAGTTGATTAACCCANAAGTCGACGTTTTTGGATTTGTCGCGAATGAGTTCCAGACGGCTCTTACTCACGAGAGAACAGGANTCTAATGTGGGCAAGTACCGCAATTCGGAACTGCCATGATTGAACAGGAGTCTGAATTCGGCCCGACTGGTGAACATCCTGTAAGGNTCGGTGACGCCTTTGGTTACCAAATCATCGATTAAGACTCCTATGTATCCTTGATTGCGAGGAATGATGACCGGAGGTATCATGTGAGCTTGATTGGAGGCATTGATACCAGCAATGACTCCCTGGGCAGCCGCTTCCTCATAACCTGAAGTTCCATTTATCTGACCAGCNAAATAAAGATTTTGAACATGGAGCGATTGAAGACTTCTATCCAATTGNGTGGGAGGAGCGTAGTCGTATTCAACGGCATATGCTGGACGGATAATGATGGAATCCTCAAGGCCTTTGATGGTTTTGAGGATTTCTTTTTGTATGTCAAAGGGTAATGATGTGGAAAGTCCGTTGACGTACCATTCATCCGTGTTTCTGCCCTCTGGTTCCAGATGGATTAGATGGCTTGGATGATCCTTNAAACGTACGACCTTATCCTCAATGCTNGGACAGTATCGGGGGCCCGTGCCAACAATGTCACCCTTGTAAAGTGGAGAAAGGTGAAGGTTGGAATCGATAATTTTAGATGTAAGTTCAGAAGTCCTGGTGGTATGGCAATCAATCTGAGATTCCTTTGAAAATTGCTGATGTTCTACGTGGAACCAACGGCCATGATGTTCTACGTGGAACGTCTCTTCANTNGATCTTGTGTCATAAAAGGCAAATCTAGTTGGTNTGGTNTCNCCCTTTTGNACTTCCATTTTACTGAAATCAATACTTTTTCCTAATAATCTAGGCGGAGTCCCAGTTTTAAATCGATCTAGTTTGATCCCTAATTTTTCAAAGTCNCCTGAAAGTCCTTTCGAGACATGGTCTCCAATTCTTCCTCCTTCTGATTTGTTTTTACCAACATGCATAAGAGCACGAAGAAAAGTGCCGGTTGTAACTACAATTGATTTTGCAAAGAATTTTACGTCAAGAGAAGTTATTACTCCGATACATTTGTCTCTTTCCGTTATGAGACCNGTAACCAAAGTCTGGAAAATAGTAATGTTGGAATCGAGTTCCAAGACGTGTTTCATTCTTTGTTGATACTGTTTCTTGTCACATTGAGCTCTAGGNGCTTGTACTGCNGGTCCTTTGGATGAATTCAATAGTTTGAATTGAATAGCAGTGTGGTCTGTATTAAGTGCCATTTCTCCACCCAAAGCATCAATTTCACGTACAATCTGCCCCTTCGCTTGTCCGCCAATTGCGGGATTGCAGCTCATTTGGGCAACCGTATCCAAATTCCCGGTGATCATAAGTACTTTAGAACCAAGTCTTGAAGCTGCTAATGCCGCTTCACAACCAGCATGACCGGCACCACAAACAATAACGTCAAATGGATTTTTTTGAGAATCGTAAAAGCTATTCATTTCCCGATACAAAACTGGTTGAATAGAGAATCAAGNACATCTTCATTGTCTTTTGCNCCTATGATATTTCCAATGGCGATCATGCCTTCTTCCAATTCGAAGGATACTAGTTCAAAATCCTCTCCATGTTCCAACAATGATTTGGACTTATGAAGGCTTTCNTCAATTTCCTTCAAATGTATGACGTGCCTGGCTTCAATCGCTAGACTGTGTTTAGGGTCATAATTAAAATATTCTCTTAGAATATCGNCTATGTAGTTTTTCAAATCCTTTATNTCATCTTCATTTGTNGCAGTGATGCTAATGNTATTCTCAAAGGGCTGGTCATTCCATTGCAAGGCACGTTCGAGGTCCGTTTTATTTTCTACTAAAAGGACTTTTTTGGTTTCANTNAGTTTTACCAGCGAGAAGAATTCAGAAGGGTAGGGGANTGACGAATCAAGTATGCAGATCAGAAGATCAACTTCAGGAATTAAGGATAAGGCTTTGTCAATTCCTGCAACTTCAAGATGTCCCTTTCCGTTATGTATGCCTGCGGCATCTATAATCTCNACGATAAAATCATCTAGAAAAAGATCTTCATTTATATAATCCCGGGTTGTTCCCGCTTCTTCACTGACTAAGGCTCTTTCGNTNCCGATTAAACTATTGAAAATAGTACTTTTACCAGCATTGGGCGGGCCGATCAGCAAAGCCTTGACTTTTCCCTTAAAGGATTTGGTTTCTTCCGCTGATTGAATGAGTTTGGAAATTGCGCTTTGTACATTGTAAATTTCACCTAGGAGTAATTGTTTGTCTTTTTGCGGGATGTCGTCTTCAGGAAAATCGACGTAGGCTTCCAATTTTGCTTTCAAATCAAGCATATGATTTTGTTGTTCGATTAACTTGTCGGATAATTTGCCTCTTAGGTTGTTATTTGCGATCTTTAGTTCCGCCTGACTTTTCGATTTGATGATTTTTGCAACTGNTTCAGCTTGCGTCAGATCAATCTTACCCGCCAGAAAAGCCTTTCTTGTGAATTCGCCAGGCTCAGCAATTCGACATCCCCTTTCAAGCAAGTCCTTAATAATCAACTCTACGATAAGTGGATTTCCATGCGTGCAAATTTCAAGAATCTCCTCTCCCGTGTAGGATTTTTCTTTTTGGTAATAGGTTAGGATTACCTGATCAATGCAATCATCCGAAAGTGTATGGTAGTCGGCTAGGTTGGCTCTTCGAGGTGCGGGGAATTCAATTTTGCAGGCAGCTTTTGCAATAGAACTTGTAAGTTCACCGCTTATGCGGATTACGGAAATCGCAGATGAGCCGGGAGGGGTTGCCTGAGCAATGATGGTATCTGGCATGGAACATCAGGGGGAGGGAACTGCTCAGGAATCCTCTTCCTTGGCCTGGGCAAGAACGGCACCCACTGTAACTTGTACCTTCTCCATGATCGCCTTGGTAATGGTTTCCATCAGTTCACTATCTTCCGCAAGCGCTTGCTTGGCTGCCTCGCGTCCCTGCCCAACGAGATTTCCCTCGAAGGAGATCCATGCGCCTTTCTTGGTGAGAATGTTATGCTCTATACCCAGATCCAGCAAGGAGCCGGTTCGAGATATCCCTTCGTTGTACATAATGTCGAACTCACATGCGGTGAAAGGAGGAGCAATTTTATTCTTAACCACTTTAAGCCTTGTTCTTGAACCGGTTACGGTCCCATTGGCTTCCTTGATTTGTCCGATTCTACGAATGTCCATTCTAATCGAACAAAAGAACTTCAGGGCTCTTCCCCCAGGGGTCGTTTCAGGACTTCCGAACATAACCCCTATCTTTTCTCTGATTTGATTGGTGAATATGCAAACGCAATTGGTCTTCGAAATGGCCGCCGTTAGCCGTCGCATGGCTTGACTCATCATCCTTGCCTGCAAGCCGACCGTAGTATCACCCATTTGACCATCCAATTCCTGTCGTGAAACTAAGGCCGCAACCGAATCCACCACAATTACGTCGATCGCTCCGGATCGAATAAGCGTTTCTGTGATATTGAGGGCATCTTCACCGCTTTCAGGTTGGGAAACCATCAGATTATCCAAATGTACCCCCACGATTTTCGCGTATCTGGGGTCTAACGCGTGCTCGACGTCAACGAAAACCGCATTTCCACCGTTTCTCTGAGCTTCCGCAATTACGCTCAGGCAAAAGGTTGTCTTACCCGATGATTCCGGACCATATATTTCCACGATTCTTCCTCGTGGCAAACCACCCGCGCCAAGTGCCAAATCAATGGCTAAGGAACCCGATGAAATAACAGAAACATTCATCTTGGTTGCGTCGCCAAGGCGCATTAAGGCTCCTTCTCCGAACTTTTTGTTTATACCTTGAACTGCGAGTTCGAGGTCTTGGTTACCTTTTTGTTGAGAATCTGAAGTTTGTTTGGCCATTGTTAGAAATCTATCAACTACATTGCAATCAATGTATGTCTTATCAAGCCGTTTTCATTAAAATTGCCCGATTCTGAACAAATTCTTATTTTAATTTCCTTTTTTACCTAACTTTATTCGCATTGAACTTTTTTTCGCTGGGTCAGCATGAAGCTTAAACACGTAATTTGGGATTGGAACGGAACCCTGATCGATGATGCTCATTTATGCGTTGAGATTGTCAATGGCATTCTTGTTTCGAAGGATTTGGCTCCAGTAACTCTTGATTTTTATCGTGATCACTTTCATTTTCCGGTCTCCTCTTATTACGAATTGCTTGGGTTGACCGAACCTCCTTATGATCTTGCCGAAATATCCAAAAGATTCATTACAAACTACCGAGAAAGATCTTCGGAACTCCTATTGCAACCCTACACCTTGGAGACTCTTTCTAGTTTACGGGAAATGGGGATTCGGCAGTCCGTTTTGTCAGCCGGATTACAATCCGACGTCCAACATTTCTTGAAAGCGTTTGATCTCGATTCATTCATGAATTTCGTAAGTGGAGTGGATAACGTCAATGCAGAGGGAAAAAGTTCTTTGGCCCAATCTCATTTTTTAAGGACAGGATGCCACCCAAACGAGGTTCTTCTTGTGGGCGACACGATACTCGATGATGAAATCGCTCAGTCTCTTTCGGTCAAAGGCCTTTTGGTTACCAATGGACATAATTCGCCATATGCCTTGAGGAACAGCATCTCATCCAGGATTCAGAGTCTGAGTGATTTTTCAGGCTGGCTTCACTGTTGACCGTCTGCGTACACAGTATAATTTCTACCCTCCATGCAGAAAGTTTTCATCAAGACATACGGTTGTCAAATGAATGAGAGGGATTCGGAGGCTGTGGCCTCCAAGCTTCAGGCTCGGGGCTATGAACTTGTGAGCGATGAAGCGATTGCAGACGTCGTCCTGCTCAATACTTGCAGCGTACGGGAGCAAGCCGAACAAAAGGCAATCGGTAAGGCGAGCCACATCGTTGCGAATCGAAGAAAGAAAAACCAAAAGTTGATTCTTGGAGTCATGGGTTGCATGGCTCAGAATAAGGGAGACCAACTTTTGAATTCATTACCAGAAGTTGATTTGGTCGCAGGAACCCAGCAATTTCACAGGGTTCCTCAATACTTGGATTCACTGATCGCGGCAAAGTCGGATCACCAAGCGGGCAAAAAGCCAAGAATCGTTCAACTTCAGGAGGAAATGGGTTCTCAAAACCAGATTAGGGACCACCTCCCTCAATCTACGGTCAAGCCATCGGCCTTTTTGTCCATCATGCAGGGTTGCAACATGAAATGTTCTTTTTGCATCGTTCCGAAAACCCGGGGCAAGGAGCGATACAGGAGCATTCATGACATTGTGCATGAAGCAAAGGAACTATCCTTTCGTGGCGTGAAGGAAATCACCTTATTAGGTCAAATCGTGAATGCCTACGGCCGAGGGGAATTTCCAAGGATTAAAGGCAAATCTCCATTCGTGCAGCTTTTGGAAGAGCTTCATGACGTTGAAGGTATTGAACGCATAAGATTCACTTCTCCTCACCCCGTTGCCTTCGGTAGCGACCTCGTAGAGGCATTTGTCCGGTTACCCAAGCTGGGTCACTATGCTCACCTGCCCATGCAAAGCGGATCAAACCGAATTCTGAAATCCATGAAACGCCCTTACACAACCGAAAGGTTCCAAAAAATCGTAAGAAACCTTAGAACGGCATGCCCTGAAATCCGGTTGAGCACAGATGTAATCGTCGGTTATCCTGGTGAAACCGAAGAAGACTTTAACCAGACCAAAGCAGCTTTTGAAGTCGCAGGCTTTGAAATGGGATTTATTTTCAAATACAGCGAACGAGAAGGTACCTCAGCTGCCATCCATCCGGACAAGGTGCCCCAGGACGTAAAGGAACGCAGGAATCAGGAATTGCTTACCTTGCTCGAAAAGCAATCGTTAGCTTCAAACCTGAAATTAGTCGGGAACAGAATGGAAATCCTAGTCGAAGCCGAGGCTCGAAAGGGGAATGGGGATTTTTTGGGTCGAACCAAATGTTTCAGAAAAGTTCTTTTTCCCGGTCATCAGGATCTGATAGGCGAACTGATTGAAGTTAAGATAGAGGATGCTAACCATAGTGGGTTGAGAGGCATTCCAGATTAAATCTTTTTAAAACTAAAGTTATGGATATTTTTCATTTTGCAATCATAACATCCTTTGCGCTTTTATTGACTGGAGTTGGTTTCGCACTCGATAAGGATGCATTGAATAAACGCATTCTTTCATTCCCTCGGTCACAAAAACTTTCGCTTCTCTTCCTTGGACTAGGTTTGGTTTGGTTTTTGGTTGGGCATGTGAGTCATTTAAGCGAAGCGGATTTCGGTGATTATAAAATGCTGATCGGTTTGGCTGGGGTGGCAATCGCGGTGGGTTCCTTCTTCTTTGTGAATGATTTTCTTGCGGTTCGGGGCTTGTCGATCCTGATGCTTTTCTATTCTCGGGAGGTTCTCGATTCGGCTTGGATGCTGGAGTCGCAGAGTCGGTTACTGCTTGTTGCCTTCACTTACATCCTGATTGTATTATCTCTTTACTTGGGCGCTTGGCCCTACAGAATTAGAGATTTCTTCACTTGGCTTTTTGCTCAGGCAAACAGATCTCGTAAGTTTGGGGTATTCCTTATCCTATCAGGCTTGGTTCTCGGTGGATCTGCCTTCGCTTACTAGCAAAAGAGTCAATCAGTCGAGTGGAATGAATTGTAACCTCTTTATTATCTCGGGACCCGCGGGGGTAGGGAAAACAACCTTGTGCGACCGACTGCTCTCAGACCATCAAAGTGATCTTAAGAGGGTAATAACGGCAACCACTCGCAATCCTAGGGTAGGTGAGGAAGATGGCAAGGATTACTATTTTTTGGATAGGCAAGAGTTCGAGCGGAAGAAGCGGCAAAATGAATTTTTGGAGAACGAAAGGATTCACGGACATGAATATGGCGTTCTGCGGGAGGCCATTCAAGGCACTTTGTCAGATGTCCCCAATCTGCTTCTCAATATCGACGTGAAAGGGGCCAGGACGATCCAAAAAGCATTTGGCGAGCATTCCGGTCACAGCGGTAACTTGGTTTCCATTTTTATCTCTCCTGAATCGATCGAGGTGCTTGAAGAGAGATTGAGGAACAGGGGGACGGATTCTGTTTCAGAGATTGAGAGACGTTTGCAGACAGCGAAGCAGGAATTGCTCGCGGCTCAATTTTTCTCCTATGAAATTCGTTCCGAGGATCGCGAGAAAGATTACTGCAGAATTCGTCAGATTTATTTGGAAAATCGAAAATAGTAAGGCAGGCGGTCGAGCCACTATTCAATTCGGGATTCCGGTCGATCGGGGTGTAACCAATCCAGATGAAAGAATGTTCCTCTCGGTTCGTCGATTCTCTCGTAGGTGTGGGCTCCAAAATAATCGCGTTGGGCTTGTAGCAAATTCTGAGGCAATCGTGCATTTCTGTATCCGTCATAATACGCCAATGCAGAAGAGAAAGTGGGGCAGGGGATTCCGGAATTCACTGCCAGCGAAACGACTTCGCGCCAATTACCCTGATATGTTGATATACATTCCTTGAAGTATTCATCGAGCAATAAGTTTGGCAATTCCGAGTTGCGTTCAAAGGCCTCGGTGATTTTTTGAAGAAAAGCAGCGCGAATGATGCAGCCTCCCCTCCAAATTTGGGCAATCTCACCGAAATTCAGTTTCCATGAATATTCATTTTGGGCCTCTCGCATCAATTGAAATCCCTGAGCGTATGAGCAAATTTTAGAGCAGTACAACGCGTCTCTTATTGATTCGACAAAGTGATCGACAGAGCAGTCCAGTGATCGGATGGGTACCCCGGCAAGAATTTCGGATGCATGGGCTCTTTCCTCCTTGACCGCGCTTAGGCATCTCGCAAAAACGGCTTCCGCTACGGTAGGAGCGGGTACGCCCATATCAAGAGCATTAACCGAAGTCCATTTTCCGGTTCCTTTTTGTCCTGCCGCGTCCAGGACCACTTCCACAAAGGGGTTTCCGCTACGAGGATCTTGCTGACAAAGGATGTCTCCGGTAATTTCTATAAGAAAGGAGTCCAGTATGCCTTCATCCCATGACTTGAAAATTTCACCAATCTGATTTGCTGATAGCCCTCCCAGAGAAGAAAGCATGTGATACGCTTCGCAAATCATTTGCATATCAGCGTATTCTATACCGTTGTGAACCATTTTGACGTAATGACCCGATCCATCGGTTCCGATATAAGCGGCGCAGGGCACTCCGCCCTCCACGGGTTTACCCGGTTCCGCTCCCCCCAAGGGTTTTCCCGAACTCGGATCTACTTTAGCGGATATGGATAACCAGATATCCTTGATTTGATTCCATGCATCGATTGAACCACCAGACATGAGGGATGGACCGAAGCGAGCCCCCTCTTCGCCACCACTTACTCCGGATCCGACGAAATGAATACCATGATCAGACAATTTTCTTTCCCTCCGAATCGTGTCGGTCCACTTTGCGTTTCCTCCGTCAATAATTACGTCATCTTTTTGCAAAAGTGGAATCAATGATTCAATCACTAGATCCGTTGGCTTCCCGGCTTGGACCATTATGATAATCTTGCATGGCTTCTTCAGAGAAGAAACAAAATCGTTCAAAGATTCATGCCCTGATAGGGTAGGGGTAGAAGGATTGCGTTCTAGGAAATCGACGGTCTTGGAGTAAGTTCTATTGAAAACGCTTATCTGAAATCCATGGTCCGCAATATTCAAAGCGAGGTTTTGACCCATAACGGCCAAACCAATCAATCCAATGTCTTTGGAAGAATCATTCATATCAAATCATCATAAAAATTGTACGGCTTTTATCGAGCTTAATAGTTGGTTCGTCAGCTAAAATTAGGGAAACAACAGCCTTATGCAGAGTAAGCGGGGGACCCAACTGTCCCATTAATTTTCGTTAGTGCGATTTCTAAATGGGAGAAGCTACCGGAAACTGGTCGTTGAAAGGGAAATCATCGCCCAGTTTTTGATTCTTATTACCCTGGAAAATCCTGGTCGGATTTGTAAAGCGTGGACTGATATTGAATTTTTGAATCAAGCGAATCATATCTTTGGCGCTTGTTTTGATGGACTTGGTGGCAAGTGTGGCGCTGGCATCGACTGCTGCCTGAGAATTTACCGAAGCAATGGCATCTATGATGCTCTTTTTGGAAGACAGTGCAACCGAATCATAGCTACCCGTAGGTTGACCACCGCCGTTCCCGCCTGCATTTCCATTCGCCCCCCCGAAATTTTCTTCGCTGTTAAAATAGTCTTCACTGTACAATGTGGCTAGACCGGACCCAGCCAATGCACCTTCGGTTGATCCTTGTTTCGCCGCTTGCTTAAGAACGACCGAATCGGATTCGCCTCCTTCAGTTGCCCCAAGAATCACACCATAAGTTGATCCGTATGAGGCGGCTTGTATGGTAGCGATGGTCTCCCTGTCGTAAGATTTATCAACGGGGTCTCCGCCTGTCAGAGCGATCATCTCGAACGAAGCTCCAAGGGCGGCGCCGTGCGAACTTCCCCTAGCTATTTCAACTGTCGGGGATTCAGTTAAACCATCCGTGTTGGGAACTGAATTGAGCACTAGTACGGTTGTGCTGCCCAATGAGGCTCCTTGCGCAGAGTAATTGATTATGGAAAGCAAGTCCTTGGGCGTAGGGTAATAGATAGACATAGCCGTGTGCCCCAAGATTGATCCCATGGCGGCATGACTTGCTATTTCCTTCATGTCTTCGGTTTCTACTAGAGGGTCGCTTTGGTCATCCGGTGGTATGGCCGATTCGGCGGAAGCGATAATCGAACCCGAAGAGGTTCCCCGAGAAGATGCCTTCGCTAGGTTCTTTCTGCTGTATTCTTCAAAACCAACTTCGTATTGCAGACTTTGATCATCAATCGTCGCAAGTTGGACGCCCATTGAAGTGCCAACGCCAACGGATTCTGCAAGTTGACCTAAATTTCTACCAAATTGTTCTAGGGAAGCCGAATTTTCAATGCCTGAGCGAATCGCTGCTTCGGCAAGATCCTTGGATATCGTCTGAGCAAATTCCTCAACCTCAGTCGTACCGATACTCTCATTTGTAATAACTTGAGTGATGCTTGAGGAAATAACCTTGGTGAGTTCGTAGGCAAAGAGACGATTGTCTCCAGGGCGGGACAATACCTTGTCTAAAACCGGTTTCAGAATGGAATTGGCCAAATTTGGTTCGATGGACATTTCATCTTGGGATCGCTTGAGGACAGGTTCGACCAATTCAAAGGAATTTATTCCGGAAGCCAAACCTTCCGCTGCATTACCGAATATTCGAGTCTTCGCTGGGTCAAATTTGAAATGGGAGGGATGTTCTCCACTAAATTTCATCACAAGATTGTCTTGATCCGCGGAATCTGGGACCGGTTCGATGCCAGGATAGAAGTCATTAAGTTCTTCGGAAAGCGGATTGTCCATGATCTCGATTATTTCCTCCATGAAGGACTGAGATGCGAGTTCTACGCTTTGAGGATCGTATTGCACTACGGATTCCATGTAGATGCGACTAAGGTCATTGATTAACCTTGATGAACTTTCATCGGACTTGAGAGAAACCAATTGAGGATCTAGAAAAAAGTTTTCAATGAGACGTTGGGGTATATCTCCTATGTTTGCCGCCAAGTTGGTCTGACCATCATTGAGATCACTTTGAATAAGTGCTTGTATGGATGATTTGATGGCATCAATAAGAGCATCATCCGAAAGGTTCTGACTATTGGCTAAGGTCAGCAGATAATGTATCGAATGGTCGAAACCATCAATTTTGGAAGCCGCTGGCATTCCGGAAAAAACGGTGGAAAGATCGTTGATGAAACTTGGCAGAATGTTTGTGGCGCCTGAAGCGGAGTCTAGATTGCTGTCCAATTCCAAGGATATGCTCGTGTTTGAATCGTTCGAGACATAAGCGGAAGAATATCTTCTCGAAGCATTAGGGGATTTGAGTTGTTCCTCAATGTTCTCCAAATTAATGAGAATCGAACTCTCAATCAAAGAATTCGATATCTGAACCCCAAAAAGAGGACACACCAACATGCACAGCGAATAAAACGCGTAGAACAAAGTTCTATACTTGGCAAGAGTGAAGGGCATCAACACCTACTTTCAACCATTTCGGAGTAGCGATGCAACACAAAACTCAAACTGAAGAAGCAGATAGTTTGGAATATTTTAGACTGAGTCCGAGAAAACAGCAAAAAGTAAGAAAACAAGCAGGAGTTCTGATGGGAAAATCGATCACAGAAAATAAAATATAGGATAAAATTCCGAGAAACAAAACGAGCGAGAAATTGGAATTCGATGTGAGGATTTCCCTAAGTGTGAGTAAGAGACCGGGTAACAACACAATTGAAAAACCAAACCATCCAATTTCACTTATTAGTTCCAACCAATCATTGTGACCATGCCCAATTAACGGTGTGTAAGGAACATGCGCATACTCTACGCCAAGGTTTCGCATGCTTAAGACTTCCTGAGATTGGTAAATGGGGTTAATGGACCTATATGAATTGAAGCCGTGCCCCCAAAAAGTCTTGTCGGATATTTGCTTTAATAAATCGCTCCATAGATAAACTCTCAGCGGTAATTCTCCATTAAGAATACCCTCTATCTGTTGTTGAGTATTTATTTTCATGTCAGTTGAGCTGCCCTTACTTAGATTGAAAATAAATATGCATGTTATAATTAGGAAAAAAAGCGTGACAAATTTGAAACTTTTTCTTGTTTTGTTAAAATAGGCTATTGCTAAAAAAAGTAAGATAAAAATAAGAATACCAGATCTGGATCCCGAATGGATGATACTTATGATTAACAGACATAATATAAATCCAACGATGGGAAGAAAATTTGAGCGAAGTAAAGATTTGCCGGAGGCTCTGATGTGTCTCGTCAAGAAAGCAAATCCAACTGAAATACACAGTATTGCAAAACATGACCAATGATTTTTGTAGGTAAAGGTCGAGTAAAAATATCTTGGCTCAGGCGTATCCCATATCCCCAGGATTTCCTTGCCATCTTCGGTAGGAAG
>NZLE01000006.1 GCA_002692605.1 Opitutia bacterium | reverse complement strand
CACCACCCAACCACCTCGGCAGGGCATCGTCAAGTCCCTGAGTTTTTTCAAATTTTCGCCCAAAATCCCAATTGTGAAAATTTTTATCCGGGCATGCATCGATAATAGGATCGAGCGGTGATAGTTCAGCGACCCCCTGCCCCCCTATTCTTGTTGTCAGTTTTTTGTCAGTTTTTTTGCCAAAGTATACATATCATTACGAATCCTTAGAAAAGTCATTATTCTCAGAAACAAGGATAGAAACAAAGATTAAAACGCTTAATGCCTTATAAATACTGACATATACACCTTTTTTCTATGCTTTGCAAAAGAGTGCCCGAGGAGGGACTTGAACCCTCACTTCCAATGGAAAACGGATTTTAAGTCCGCAGCGTCTACCAATTCCGCCACTCGGGCATGAGCGATTCTTTAACATAGCGACTGATTGATTCGAATCGAGCAAATTGTCACTCCGTTCCCTGATTTTGCCAGCCTGTGCTTTGCCAACGAACGAAGCCACCAAAATGGAAACGGAGATTTATGATTCCCATGAAAAACTTGCATTCCGAAAAATCCTATGGTCTAACTTAACCATGAACGAAAGCATCTTGGTCGTTGATGATGAGGAGGCCATCCTCAAGGGCATCAATTTGAACCTTGGTCGAAAATTCGACATTACCCTTGCTCACGGCAGTGACGAGGCGCTCAAACAACTCGAGGAAAAAGGTGAATTCGCAGTAGTGGTTTCCGATATGAGAATGCCGGGAATGGATGGGGCCACCCTTTTGCGAAAGGTCCGGGAGTCCTACCCCGAAACCCTTTGCATTTTACTCACCGGGCACGCGGATTTCGAATTCGGAGGGTCCGAGGCTCTGCAATCCGGCATGCTTCATAAGATTCTCAACAAACCCTGCAGTCCGGAAAAGCTCAGATCCACCATACAGGGAGCTCTTAACCTCAGAGCAGGCAGGAAAGAGGAACCGGAGGAGCAACTTCCCCCGGGGGCCTTCTAACCCGAATTCACCAAAGCCTCGGTCCCGGAATCCTTGGCCAAGGATCGCCAGGAACTGCCCATGAGGAAAAAACCGAGCAGAAACATCGCTCCTGAAGTTCCGCCGATCAAACTCCCAAGTCCGTGCTCCCAAGCCATCAGAGCCAAGGCAATCATGGGCATCACCATCATCACAACCGCAGGCAAGAGAGCGAAACCATACCCCACCTTGCTGGCTTTGAGAAAAACCACGAAGGTAAGGAGGGCCAAGGCGGCAAGTAATTGGTTGGTTGCTCCGAAAAGAGGCCAAATCGCCTTCCAAGCCGGTTGCAGAGAACCATTCGCAGCGGGAAATTGCTGAAAAACCAAAATTGCAGGGAGAACCAAAGCCAACAAGGTTCCGAGATAGCGGCTGGTTTCGTTTCGCCAAGCGAAGAGCTCCTCGATCAGGAAACGCGTCAATCGAGTGCAGGTGTCAAGCGTGGTAAGCAAAAAGGTGCTTATGGCAAGCATCGCGAACTCCGCCCCCAAGTTCGTGGGGATGCCCACTGCCCCGAAGAACTTCGCAGCTCCCGCCGCAAAAAGCCCCACCGGAGTACCACCGGTCTCGCGCTCGCTGATAGTCAGAACCGCCACGCAACCCATGGCAAAGACTGCCAAGACCCCCTCCACGAGCATACCCCCATAACTGATTCTACGAACGTCACTCTCCCTTTTGATCTGCTTGGAAGTGGTTCCACTGGAAACAATGCTATGAAAACCACTGCAGGCACCGCAGGCCACGGTGATGAAAAGAAAGGGAACGAGCATGCCCAGTTTTTCGGACTCCCAACCGGTGAAAGCAGGCATTCGGAGGGTCTCTCCCGAAATCAGCATCCCCAAAACTCCCACCACCAGAATGGCGTAGAGAAAACCCGCGCTCAGAAAATCTCGGGGTTGCAAAAGAAGACCGACCGGGAGAACCGCAGCCACAAAGCAATAACCCAAAGTTGCGTAGATCCAAAAGTCCTTGCCCAACTCAACCATCGGAAAGAAATGCCCCACCGCCAAACCGGCAAAAGTCAGGGGAAAGAATAGAATGGATAATTTACCGAGCGAGGATTTTCCGCTTCTCATCAAAAATCCGAAGATGACCGCCACGACGATAAACCAACCTGAGGCGCTGGCAACCGCCGGTTGTTTGGCGAAGGTGTTGGCGGTTAGGTCGAGGAAAACGATGATGACGTAAATCAAAGCAAGAACCACGAAGAGCATAAAGAGCTTGCCCGCTCCTTCTCCAACGAGACTGCGCATGGTGTCGGCGATCGAACGGCCGCCGTTTCGTACGGACATTAGGGTACTGCCGAAATCATGCACCCCACCNACCAAAATCGCTCCAATCAGAATCCATGCCCANGTCGGCNCCCAACCGAAGTAGGTAGCCGCCAGAATCGGTCCGACGATGGGACCCGCCCCCGCAATCGAGGAAAAGTGATGACCGAACAACACGGATGCCCGAGCTGGGACAAAATCGATTCCATCTTCCTTCNCATTCGCGGGAGTCATACGATGGTCATCGAGTTGGCAGCGATCGGAGAGGAACTTTCCATACCACNGATAGGCNAGGAGGCAGAGGAGGCAACTAAGTAAAAGGAGGACGGTNAGCATAATGCCAGCTATCCATGAATGCTTTCGATCCGGTTGGCAACGAACAAGTGAACGAATTCCTCGGAAACCGCTTGCGGATTCCTTTGGGAAGTTCAATGTAANACGTCTCATACGAATGATCCGTATTTTCCCACTATTCCTCTTCACTTTTTTGATTACTCAAATTCTTGCCGAACCCGATGACGGTTGGAACAAGGTCAAGGAGAAGGATGGAGTGATCGTTTATGAAAAGGAAATCGGAGACCGCACCGCCTTCCGTGGGGTCACCATTCTCGAAGGAAACCCCGAGAAACTCGTTGGAATCCTTCACAATACGGAAAGATGGCGTCATTGGATTGACGATTTGGACGAAGGCCGCGAATTGGAACGTAAGACTTCNTTCCGCGCGATCTATTATCAAGTGATCGATTCACCTTTCCCGGCCAGCAACCGAGATCTCGTTTTCGAATCCNTGGTTACCCGGGAGGCTGACTCCAGCATCCTTGTGCTTATGCGGTCCGTCGAGCACTCCGAAGCTCCCAAAACGGTCGGAGTGCGGGCAACCCTTCTCTACACTTCCTACAAAATCGAACCCCTGCCTGAAAACCGCATGAAAGTGGTCTTCGAAAACCTTTCCGACCCCGGCGGTCGACTGCCGAACTTTTTGGTCAATTGGGCCTCCCGTTCGTACCCCATTTCTCTTTTTCAGGGTCTTCGCAGGGAAATGAGCGAAAGTNCGCAAAAAAAAGCCCCTCTTCCCGAATAGCGAAGAGGGACTCGAAGAAACTCTTGAGAAAATAGGACCTGCGGTTACCGAGAAACCATGGTTCTTTTTTTCTAAGTTCGAAGCATTCGATGCAAGAGCCTTGGNAACGAATATTGATTCGATCCTTTCCTCACGAGGGAGGAATTTTCGGATAAGTCAGAAAAGTATGCAACCAAGGCTCGCTGGAATCGGGTGGCCTGAAANACTTTTCTCCCNCTTGCATTTTTCTTTTTTTCGCAAATCCCTTCTCCCATTTCACGTAAGATAACATGTCTTCACCCTTTCGTTAGTTTTATGTTTGAANAGAAAAGTCCACACACGAGACTTTCTNAGTTCCGACTCCCGCATTGGACGAACCGTTCGACAAAGGACCAAACCTTNGCATAAAAGATACTCCCCGCAAGGTTTGNTTCTTGCTTTGATTCCCGCCACTCCAATAGAGTCNCGCCAATTTCCACACNATAAGGAAGCTCATGAAANCTAGATTTGCAAATATTCTTCTCACTTTTTTCCTGACCTGCTCGGGGATGGCTGAAAAGCCGAACGTGGTGATCATGTTCATGGACGACATGGGCTATGCCGACATTGGCGCGTTCGGAGCCCAGGACTACCCAACTCCGAATCTCGACCGCATGGCGAAAGAAGGAAGAAAATTCACCGATTTTTACGTTACTCAAGCAGTCTGTTCGGCCTCACGGGCAGGACTGCTGACCGGGTGCTACAACAATCGCATAGGAATTGTCGGCGCTTTGGGTCCCAAATCCAACACGGGTCTCAATCCGGATGAAATCACCCTTGCGGAAATCTGCAAAGAGCAAGGCTACGCCACCGCATGCTTTGGCAAATGGCATCTGGGGCATCATCGCGAGTTNCTCCCTCTCCAACATGGTTTCGATGAATTTTTCGGACTCCCCTACTCCAATGACATGTGGCCTTATCATCCGGGCGTCCTTCACCTGCCCATGAACGAGCGCCTGAAGCGCTGGCCTCATCTTCCGCTCATCGAAGGAAACGAGATAATCAACCCTCAAGTTTCTGCCAAGGATCAGGAACTTTTGACCAAACAATACACCCAGCGCGCCGTCTCCTTCATCGAAAGGAATAGGAAAAAGCCCTTCTTCGTCTACCTTCCTCACAGCATGGTTCACGTACCCCTTTTCGTTTCGGATGACTTCAAGGGAAAAAGCGGAGCCGGCTTATTTGGAGACGTAATGATGGAAGTGGATTGGTCGGCTGGGGAAATCATGAGAGTCTTGCGAAAGCACAATTTGCATAAGAANACCTTGTTCNTTTTCACCTCGGACAATGGCCCATGGCTTAATTACGGGGATCACGCAGGCTCCGCCGCTCCCCTGCGCGAGGGTAAGGGAACGATGTTCGATGGTGGATGCAGGGAACCCATGCTTGCTTGGTGGCCTGGTACCATTCCCGCAAACTCCATTTGTCGAGAGCCCGCCATGACCATTGACTTGCTACCCACCATTGCTCACCTCACCAAGGCGAAACTGCCTGAGCATACCATCGATGGTCAAAACGTCTGGCCACTCTTCACTGAGGATGGAGCAGTTTCCCCACAAGAAGCCTATTACCTCTATTACGGCAACCAGTTGCAGGCCGTCCGTCAGGGAAAATGGAAACTTCACTTCCCTCACGGTTATCGTACCATGGCTGGAAAACCAGGCGGGACCGGCGGGATTCCCACCAATTACTCCCAGGCCAAAATAGGTCTTTCTCTCTTTGACCTCAGGCAGGACGTTGGCGAATCCAAGGACCTGAAGGAGCAGTATCCCAAGATCGTCCAAAGACTTTCTCAATTGGGTAAGGTCTTCGACGAATCCCTGAAAAGGAATAAGCGGCCCGTCGGTAAAATGTAAGACTTTGCCAAGGCGTCCGATTAAAACCCTTTGGATAATGCTTAAGACAAGGAAATGCTTTCCCTTGCTTTGCATGACCAATTTGTTGCTTTCGTGTTCGAAAGACGTATCGGAAGTTGTAGGAGATTGGCAAACTGAGGGATGGTCCGAAGTCGCATCGCATGGTGAGCCGTCCGAATTCGTCAGGCATGGCAGACTCATGCATGAAAAGGCCCAATCCATTGAGGCTTCTTGGATCGTAGACGGCAAGCGGAAGACGAAGCTTTACCGGCAAGCCAACCACCACTACCTCGTACTCCGCTTTTTTAAGAAAAACGAGGACGAATTCGTCGTGGTCATGCGTAGGAGAAAATAAAAAAGGCGATGGATTGCTCCATCGCCTTTGATTGGAAAATTAGATCCGTTAGGCAAGCGCCTCCTTGGTTGTCTTGATGATTGCAGCGGCAATCTTGTAGGGGTCACCATTGGAAGCAGGGCGGCGGTCCTCCAAGCGACCCTTCCAACCATCCTGAATCGTTCCGACAGGAATCCGAATCGAGGCTCCGCGGTCCGAAACGCCATAACTGAATTTGTCAATGGATTGAGTTTCGTGGAGACCGGTGAGTCGCTGGTTGTTATCCGCTCCGTAGACGCTGATGTGACGGTCGATGTTCTTTCCGAACTCTTCGCAAATTTTCTTGAAGAGCTCTTCTCCACCTTCATCACGCATGGCGCCGTTCGAAAAGTTCGCATGCATACCGGAACCGTTCCAATCGCCTTTGATGGGCTTCGGATGCAGATCGATTGCAATATCGTAAGATTCCGCAGTACGCTCGAGCAGGTAGCGAGCAAGCCAAATTTGATCGCCTGCACTTTCGGCGCCCTTGGCGAAAATTTGGTATTCCCACTGCCCCATCATGACCTCGGCGTTGATACCTTCGACGTTCAATCCGGCTTCCAGACACAAATGCAAGTGTTCGTCGACTAAGTCGCGGCCCTTGGTGTTCGCTGCTCCGACTGAGGTGTAGTAAGGACCTTGGGGTCCCGGATATCCATCCTTGGGAAAGCCGAGAGGCAAACCGGTTTCCAAATCGATCAAAGTGTACTCTTGCTCGAACCCAAACCAAAAATCATCGTCTCCGTCGTCAATCGTGGCCCGTCCGTTCGATTCATGAGGAGTGCCGTCCGGGTTAAGTACTTCACACATGATCAACCAGCCATTGCCTCCGAACCGATCCGGGTCGGGAATGACGTAAACCGGCTGCAAAAGGCAATCGGAGGAATCTCCGGTGGCTTGCTCGGTGGAGGAACCGTCAAAGGACCATTGCTTGGCGTCCTCCAACTTGCCGCTGAAGTCTTCAACGATCATCGTTTTACCGCGTAGGCTCTGCGTGGGCTTGTATCCGTCGAGCCAAATGTATTCTAACTTGTGCTTACTCATATGTTGATTTTGTTTCTTATGGGAATCGTCAAAAAGACGAATTCATAGGGGTAAAGGCAATATTGAGCAAAACCAATGCCAAATGCAATCCCACTTGGGATAATGAGCAAATTTTACCAAAGCCCAACTAGTTAAGCCAAGGGCTTTCGGGAGCGTTTGCCAGCAGATGAAGCTCATCGCTCATCCCGCCAACGATTTTCTTCCAGGTCTCACGTTTCAAGTTCATTTTGGAGAAAAGATCATGATCCAAGGAGGAAACGAGCCACGCCTCTTCATCCAATTCACTTTCAAGTTGGCCGGGTGACCACCCGGAATGTCCAAGAAAGCACGCGATTTGCACTTGTTTGTTTTCGCATTTCAAAGACTCAGCTTTCTCCAAATCGATTCCAAAATACAACTTGAATGAGTTGGGCGACTCCAGCCACTCCCACGCGGCGACGATCAATTTTTCCCTTTCAACGGGTCCGCCTTCGAAAACCGGCACTTCGGAAAAAAAACCACCCTTGAATTGATCATCCATTTCGCCCAGCGCCTGCCCGATGGGCCGGTTGAGTATGACGCCCAAAGTCCCCTGATCATCGGAATGAGCTGATAAAAAAACGATGGTCTGCGCAAAATTAGGATCCTTCAGGTTGGGGTGCGAGAGCAATATGCTGCCCGAAAGACAGGTTTGGGGTTGGTATCTGTGCGTCAGGTTCAATTGTTTGTCCTTATAAACAAACTTCCATCCACAAAGAAAAAAAGCAAGCCGAACTCAAAAAAAATGGGCGAATTGCGCATGCCCACGCTATCGAAGGGTAAAATCCTAAGCCTTGACCGCTTCGACTTCCTCGACTTCTGCGGATTCTTCCTTGGCGTATCGAGCCTTGGGTTCCTCTTCGTCCTCTTCGACCTGACCGGGAACTTCGGGTGGCGCGGTTGCTTCGGCATCTCCCCACTGTTCCTCGTACAAGGCCTTGAGGTGGGTAAACACCTCAACCACGGAATCGTCCGCCTCGATTTCAAAAAGCTTGAGGATTAATTCCTTGTTGTTCTTCAACTGCAGACGCTTGCCCAAAGTTTCCATTCCCCGATAACTGTTGATCACTTCCCTAGCCTCTTCTTGCTTGGCCAAGATTCTTTTCGCTTCCCGATAACTAATGCTCATATTTTATACCTCCCTTTAGATTCAATCCGATGTATAAACCAAGAGGAAATTTCCATCCACTTCGTTGTCCACAATTACTTAGATAGAAAATCAGTCGGAAATGTTCGATTAAAAACGAAGAAATGTGAATAAGTTTTTGCGAATGGGATTTCAAAGAAACCATTCCTCGGACAAAACTACCTGACTTGAGTAAAGATTTGGCTCGTTGAAAGCAGATGGTCGCTGGCTTGAACATTGACTCGTTTGAGCTTGCTCAGATTCACGGATACCTTCAGTCGGTTATTTCGGATAATTGAACTCATGGTCAAACCTCTGCGAAGATAGGTTTTGCTTTGCCCAAAAACAACCAAACCCTTCCGCATTGGAAATCCATTCATATCCCATTGATGAGAAACAGAATCGAGAAGAACGACGAACATAATCCGTTTTTCTTCGAACACCAATTTCGATGCTGCTTCCAACGTACGGCAAGATTCGATCCTTACACTTCGCCCCTGAATAGTCGCGTTGCTTTCTTCAGCGAGGTAGGCCAGTCTTTCTCGAAAAAGGCAATTGTCATAACCAACGACCAGGATAACCACGTGATCGGTGACGGGTGGCAGATTCTCGGTTTGCCAAGAAAGGTTGTCCATCGATCGAACTACAATTGCCGTCTCCAAATTCACCATCCTCAACTCCGCTCTCGTTGGCTTCATCGCATCGTTTCCCTTGAGAGAGAGACCCGTTATGTTG
>NZLE01000005.1 GCA_002692605.1 Opitutia bacterium | reverse complement strand
GTTTAGTGTATATATGTTACTGCACTATAAAAATCCTAATGAATTCGTTATCTAGCAAAAACCGAAAAAAACCCTATAAAATTGGGGATTTGGTGATTGAGAAGGCAGTAACTGGTTCAAAGCGTAGAATCGGTGAAATCGTTTTTATTCGCGGTGGAAGTAGGCAAAGAATGGACTTGTTGCAACTCAGCAGACATGACCTTTCTCCTCTTTCCAGAAACGATTTGCGAGGACCTCGATTCTTTAGTTTGAAGGAGGACCAATGCAAAAGGCTCAACCTTAGCAGGTATCAGAAGAAAAGGACTTTTGAACTTGGTGATTGCATCCGACACACACAGGATGGCAGGATCAGGTTCGGAAGAATCATCGGTTTTCTTCACCCGGACGGCCTTTACACCGAATCCTATGAGAAAGGCTATAACGGAAAGGACTTTCTCGAATGCGTGGAAATTTCAGGAAAGGCAGGTTTGCCCAGAAAAGTTAATTCCGAAGGTCACCCGAAAACTTTTGCGGTTCACTCTGAAAAAGTCAAATTATGCGAAATTTTGCCGATGGACCATAAAGGTGGCATACGAATCAAGGATTATTGGGAACTCAGAGCGGGAACTTGATTTTCTTGCAAAGATCTTATCCAAAAAAAAGTGCGCGCCAAAACTTGACGCGCACCCCATGGTTGCTAACCCATGAAACCCTTTCCTCGTGAAACAACTTGCATAAGTAATGCCAATTTCCCCAAAGAAGAAAAAAAGTCGGTTTTTAATCAGCTTGAATGATCGAAAATGAATTTGGGGTCAGATTCCCTAAGGGACTCTGTCCTTATCGCGCAGCAACTTAGTCCCTGCCTTCTACCAATTGTTCAAAAGATCGACCCAATATTTATCCAAAGACTCCTCATCGGGAAATGATTTGACTATCGAAGCATTCGGACTTTGCGAATCATGATAGTGAAAGATTATCTTATTCTCAGCTTGGTTTTTCTTAAAAAGATAAACTTGATCCTTATTCACACAAATGGGATTCCCCTTCTCATCCACACCCGCTTTAATTACACCCAGGGTAGCTTCCGATTTATTGAAGAAAGCACCCATGGAAAAGCTTCCGATTACCAACAACGCCATTCCTACTATCATATTCTTTTTCATAATTCCCATTTTTTCCGTTATTAAAGGTTAAAACTATCTCTTACTCCATAATTGCAGGAAAGCGCAAAACCAATCGATCATTTTGTTCGACAAAGACCGAAGGGAGCAATGACTTGTTCTTGCCTATTCAAAGAGAGCGTTCAGCTTGTTCTTCATAAACCCGACGATCCTCCAAGACTATCATTTAGAAACCGGACATATAAGTCCAAATGATTTCCAGACATTGATTTCATGGTTGAAAAATGACTCCGATAGAATCCTTTGGTCGGGAAAAACCTTTGAAATGGGACTTTCCACGTCTATTTTCCTCCAGCATCAAAAGAGAAAGGATCTTTGGGCCTTTAGCCTGCGAAATAAGCACAACGAACTTTGCGGTTACGCTGAACTCGTAAAAAGAACCAATCTTCAGTTCAATCTCTGCCGAGTTATCGTAAAACCCACTCTTCGAAGGAAAGGCTTGGGTAAGTTTCTTTGTCGAGAAGTGATGAGATACGCCAAAAAGCAAATGGGATGTGCACGGATGATCCTGAATACTTTGGAAAATAATTCTTCCGCCCGCTCATGCTACCGATCTCTGGGATTTGAAACACTTGAGGTCAAAAGTAATTCCAGAAAATTCGAAGACCAATGGGGAAAATTGATCATCATGGGCATCATCCTGCCCAGTCAGTCTGAAAGAAAAAATTAACCTTTGGTTGAAACTTTGCTCGAGATTCATTATCAATCTAAGATCATATGCAAAAGTCACACCACGTTACCCCACCTAGGCAGGCTTGGATCCTGCTTGCCGCAGTCATAGTGATTGGGGTCTCGAGACACATTCCCCTGTCTCATCCATCTCTGTATAATTTTTCGCCGGTTTTAGCCATTTTCCTTGTTTCAGGCGCGTTTTTAAAAGGAAAAAGCTCCTGGCTCGTCCCCATGACCGTGGTTCTCCTCTCCGACATGCTGATTAATCCAACTTACGGAGCAAGCCTACTCCAACCCTTCATGATTGTGTCGCTTTTGAGTTATGGGATCATCTTTTTCATGGGTAAGAAAGCCGGTTCGAAAACTGGTATCATAAGATTTTCCTGTGGCTACGGTATCTTATCCGCTCTTCTTTTCCATTCCCTGACCTGTTCCTTCGCGTGGTGGACAAACCCTTTCTACGCCAAAAATCTCACTGGCTTGATTCAAGCCCTCACCTTGGGAGAACCCGGATACGCTCCCGCATATCTTTTTTTGAGAAACTCAATTTTGAGCAGTATCTTCTTCAGCGTTTTGTTCCATTGGGTAGCAACTTACGAATTGAAAAAGTTCAAGAGCGAAGAATCGAAGCGGTTGCGTACAAAATCAGCTGCAATCTAGGATCTGCTGGAATCAAAACTCACGCTGCCTGACCGCTTCAAAAAGGCAGACCCCAGTGGCTACGGAAACATTCAGGCAATCGACTTCCCCAAACATGGGAACACTCACCAGCTGATCACATTGACTGGCAGTCAGCCTACGAATCCCAGCACCTTCGGCTCCAACCACCAAACCCAAAGGGCCTGTAAGTTCAGTCTCATAAAGCGTATGCTTGGCTTGATCGCTCGTTCCAACCAAAAAAACGGAACGTTCCTTGAGCAAACCCATGAATCGGGCAAGGTTACCCACTCTCGCGAGCGGTAGAGTTTCCGCCGCGCCAGCGGCAACGTGCCGTACCACGTCGGTCAGACCGGCAGAACGATCGGAGGGCATAATCACAAGGTTTACTCCAGCAGCATCGGCAGATCGCAAGCATGCCCCAAAATTACGGGGGTCCTGAACCTGATCGAGGATCAGAAGAAACGGATCTACCTTCAAAGAATCAAGGAGGCTCAAGGCCTCGTCCTCATTGAGAGTAGAGATTCCCGCTAAAGTATCCCCGTGAGTCTTTCTTCCCAAGGATTTGGAAAAGCGTCTTCCCATCAGCCCGACCTAAACAAAGCGTGAGATTTGGCTAATCATGAAAATCAGCCCCTTGCCCGGTTGCCTTAACGTAACCCGAGCGTATGCAGAAATCTCCAAATCTCTCACCTTCGGAACGGTTGCCAGCAAAGTCCTGCAAAACAGGTTTCAGCTCGGCAACAATCTCTTCGTGTGTGATTGCCTGACGGTAGAGCTTGTTCAACCGCATTCCATCAAGACCTGCCCCCAAATAGAGATTGTACTTACCCGGGGCCTTACCCACCAAACCAATTTCACCAAGGTATGGCCGCCCGCAACCATTGGGGCATCCAGTAGAACGAATTGCTATGGATTCATCCTTCAGGCCGAATTCGTCCAACATTTCATCAAGCTCATCTACCAAATCCGGCAAATATCTTTCACTCTCAGCCATAGCCAAGCTGCAAGTTGGAAGAGCCGTGCAGGATATGGAGTTCAGGCGTAACCCGGAAAGTTGATCCGGCAAACTTACTCCACCCTCCTTGAGAAATGCATCAACCTTTNCCTTATCCTCCGGAGAAACCCNGGCGATCACAAGATTTTGGTTTGCGGTCAAACGAAATTCACAATCAATTTCCGAGGCAATCCTTCGAATTGCCTTCCTGGCATTGACGCCATCGAGATCTTTCAAGCGACCGCCTTGAACAAAAAGCCCAAATGCCCAAAGGCCATCCATGTCCTCATTCCAACCATAGCGATCGGTGGTCGAATCGAAGGAAAACTCACGGGGAGCCTCGAGCTTCCATCCAAGCCGGTCATTGAGTTCCTGCTTAAACCATTCAACCCCACGATCTTCGATGGTATATTTTAGGCGGGCATGCCTTCGATCCGCTCGGTCACCATAATCTCGTTGAATCTTGACCACTTCTTCCGACACCTGAACCGCTTTTTCGGGGGGGCAAAATCCGATTACGTCGGCCAGACGAGGAAAGGTGGTTGTCTTACCATGTGTCATACCAAGACCTCCTCCCACCAAAACGTTATATCCAATGATTTTGGTNCCATCGGGGATTCCTACAAACCCCAAGCAGTTTGAAAACACGTCAACGTCGTTTCTCGGAGGAAGGGCCACTGCAATCTTAAACTTTCGGGGGAGGTAAGTCTTTCCGTAAATGGGTTCCTCAACCTGCTCGCCGACGGAAATCTTTTCCTCATCGAGCCAAATTTCAGCGTAGGCTGAAGTTTGAGGCGTCAAGTGGTCATGAATTCGTTGNGCTAGGTCCAAAGCCTGTCCATGCAGTTGGGACTCGAAGGGATTGGAGGGGCTCATAACGTTTCGATTCACGTCACCGCATGCAGCAAGAGTATCCAACAAAGTATCATTGATCTCCTTCATGGTTTGCTTGAGGTTTCGCTTCAAAACTCCGTACAGTTGAAAAGCCTGACGAGTCGTCAACTTAAGGGTTCCGTTGCCGAACTTGTCCGCAAGGTCATCAATGCCGAGCCATTGCTTGGGGGTGCATACTCCGCCAGGAACGCGAACCCGAATCATAAANGAAAAAGCCTTTTCCTTTCGCTCCTTGAGAAGTTCCCTTCTCTTATCGCGGTCATCTTGCAAGTAAGTTCCGTGGAATTTGGTCAATTGGGCATCAATAGCCGAGATCGAACCCGTTGAATCGTCCGCAAGGCCTTCNGCGATCGTTCCACGCAAAAAGTTGCTTTCTACTTTGATTCCTTCGTTCTTGGAAAGTTTCTTGGGGGGTTCGTTGTTATTGGACATTAGAATAGGTGGAGATATTTAAATGGAATACGAGTAAACAGGCTGAGCATCACTCTCAGCATCCTGAATCAACTGCCTAAGATGAGACAAACCCGCTCCTTCGTCGATATGTTTNATGCATTCTTCGCCATTTTTAGCGGCCCTTAGCGCGTGAACGTAGGGAAGAATCATTTCCCTCATGACGTCCGAACGATTCATATGAGCGGGAAACTTTCCGACAAGTTCGTCGAGCAATTCCAAATCATCCTTCTTCATTACGAAAGTAATAACTTTGGAAGGCCCGGACCCAGCATGACTGGGGATTGGGTATGCTTGTTGGATTGCCATTGGGTAACCATATTATGCCATATTATGAAAACAAGCAAACCAAATGAAGCATTTCGGNGAAGGAAGGAGATTCTTGNTTGGATCNAGACGAACCGTACTTAGCTGCTTNTTGCCGGGGACTCTTCCAGACCTAAGGATGGACGGAAGGATAGAACTTGGTCAAGGTTCGGCCAAAGACCTTGAGGNTCGATCAAGCAAGCATATGCGATCATCGAGGCATTGTCGCCCGTATGACGCATCTCCGCAGGAAGAAATCGCATTCCGTTCCGAGAGCACAGGTTTTCAATCGAATGCCTAAGACTTTGATTGTTCGCCACACCTCCGGACAAGCCAATGCTCTTGAATCTCTTAGATTCAGAAGCTTGCTGAGTTTTTCTTAGAATCTGATGAATGGCAGCCGATTGGTAGGAGGCGCACAAATCAGCGAAAGACGTCTCGACTTGGGCATCATTCATTTTCCGTAAGGTATAAAGCAAACTTGTCTTCAAACCGGAAAAACTGAATTTCATGGATTTTTTTTCAGGGAAAGCCCTTGGGAAAGGATAGGCGTTCGGGTTACCTCCCATGGCCCGTCTTTCCAATTCTGCGCCTCCCGGATAAGCAATTCCCAAAAGCTTCGCGCCCTTGTCCAAAGCTTCTCCTACGGCGTCATCCACGGTTCTTGCCAGGATCCGAAACTTTCTCTTTGCATCCAACTCAAAGAGAAGCGTGTTACCTCCCGAAACCAGGAGCCCCAAGTGGGGAAGAAGCTCTGACCATTCCCGGTCCGTTGGAATGCCAAGAGGCATAAATGCAGAAAATGCATGACCCCGAAGATGATTCACTCCGAAAACCGGTTTACCCCAAAGCAGACCAAGACTCTTGGCTATGGAAATCCCCATTCCCAGGCAACCGACAAGCCCTGGACCGCAAGTTACCGAAATCCGAGACACGCACTTTGACAACGTCCCATTCGGGTCGGCCAATTTTAGTAAGGGATAAAAATTTCTTAGATGTTCGCCTACCGCCAAGTCCGGCACCACTCCTCCATATTCGGCGTGCTGAGCAACTTGGCTATGGACCCATTCTCCAATGATAGTCCCATCTTCCTCAAGAAGGGAGAGAGCGGATTCGTCACATGAGCTCTCCAAACCAAGAATCATTCCAAGGGAGTCCTCGCATTTGGTTTTCCGAGTATTCCAAGAATCCGATCGTAAGCCTTCTCGAGTTGTCGATCCACGATAGGGCTGAAACCAAAGAGTTTCTCGAATTCCGCGCTATCCAAATTTCTTTTTCCAAACCTTTGGATTCGCAATTTGGTCTCATTGTCCTCGTCACAAGAAACAAAGAAATCAGGCTCCAGACCTTCCTCATGAATGGTGGAACCGTCCGGCAGGAAATACATCGCAGTGGTTAAGCGCAAACCCGAGTTGTCGCTCAATGGAAAGATCGTTTGAACGGATCCTTTTCCGAAACTCTTTTCCCCAATCAACTCCGCTCCCCTTAGAACCGACAAGGCGCCAGCTACGATCTCCGAAGCGCTTGCGCTTCCTTCGTTTATCAAAACCACCACCAAAAGATCCTGAAACTCGCCATTGGAAGAAGCTCTGAACTCTCGAAGGTCAAAATCTTCCCTTCCGCGAATGGAAACGATCACCTCGCCAGCAGGAACAAAGATTTCCGCAACTTCGACCGCCGATGAAAGCAAGCCACCCGAATTGTCCCTCAAGTCCAAAATCATTCTCTTCATCCCATCGCTTCGCATAGCCAACATCGCCTCAAGAACTTCTTCCCCCGT
Organism: Opitutia bacterium; assembly: GCA_002692605.1. Lineage (GTDB taxonomy): Bacteria > Verrucomicrobiota > Verrucomicrobiia > Opitutales > Seribacteraceae > Seribacter. The sequence continues at coordinate 14,189 of NZLE01000005.1, read as the reverse complement.
AGTGCCGGTAAATTGGGTCAGATGCAAATAACCCGTTCCATTTGCATCAACCGCAAACCGCTCCACACTAGCAACTTTGATCTTTTGTCGACAGACCTCCAAAACCCGAGATTGGCCTGCCTGTGAGCGAACCAATAAGTCTACGAAGGTACCTTCTTCCCCTTTTATCAGATTGCTTATTCGGTCCAGAGTCCATTCTTCAACAGACATGCCAGCTACCTCATCGATAAAGTCTCCCACGCAAATCCCGGCTTTTTCTGCAGGTCCCTCCGGAAAAACCCTTGTGATCAAAATTCCCGCATCGACTTTGCGAATCATGATTCCAACTCCGACGTAGGTTCTCTGCGTGTCATCCTGAAAAGCCTTGAAGCTGGGCGGATCATAGTAACCGGAATGTCGATCCAAGCTTCCAGTCATTCCATTCACCGCCATGTTGGTGAGGTGATGAAACTTTGATTTGTTCGCATCGACGTACCGATCGTTCACCAAACGAAGAGCCTCGCCATACCTCCCTAACGCTTGCCAATAGCTCAGATCCAACCATGCTTTGAGGGATGGATTCAATACGAAGCCAACGAAGAGGAATCCTGCCAAAGAGCATAAACTCCAAATGAGAATCGCCCAGCCCAAGGACAACCTTCCAAGTAAGACTCGCTTGAGTTTCATTGAGAACGCTTTATCCAAGGCTCATGACGTTGCCAACGACAAAGCTTAAAAAGAAAGTCATTGAGGCTTTCAGGGAAAGGTTGGGAGATCGTGATGCCCTCCCCTATGACGAATACGTCGAATGGGCATTGTATTCGGAAGAAATCGGATATTACCGAAGCGACAAAGAGCGAGTCGGAAGAAAGGATTGCACCGATTTTTACACTTCATCCGACTTATCTCCCATTTGGGGCGAACTTCTCGTTGATGCATGCAAAACCTTGCTTGCTCCTCGACCTCTTGCCGAGTTTGCATTTGTTGAGATTGCAGCGGAACCGAATCGCTCGGTTCTGTCGGGCTTCAAGCTGCCTTTCAAAGAGATCATAACCTATCGTTGGGGTGATTCTCTGGAAATTCCCGAAAACGCCATTGTCTTTTCAAACGAATGGCTGGACGCCCAACCCTTCAAGAGATTTCTGTTCTCAGCCATGGAAGACAGGTGGATGGAATTGGGAGTTCGAGAAGAAAAGGGCCATTTGAAGGAAAGTCCACTTTCATTCACGGATTCCGTAACGCAATCCTTCCCCTCTCACTCTGGAAGCGATTATCTCGTTGACTGGCCCTCGGGCTCCATAAGTTGTCTTTCCGAATTTCTAGGTCAGTCCCAGTGGACCGGCTTGTTTCTGACCTTTGACTACGGTTTGTCTTTTGATGACCTGTTTTTTCAAAGGCCAACTGGGACGAGCCGCACCTTCGAGGGACATAAGACAGACGACAACCTTTTGCTATCACCGGGGGAAAAAGACATTACCTGCCACCTCTGCTGGGACTCACTAAAGGAAATTTTAAGAGACTGTGGCTTTTCTCAAGTAACAGTCCAGCGTCAGGAATCCTTTCTTATGAATAATGCAGCTTCCAGAATCAAAGAAATACTGAATGAAGCCAAGGGTAGGTTTAGTCCAAAACTTCAAAGTTTAAAGGAATTGATTCATCCCCAACATCTGGGAAGCAAATTTCAAGCTCTCTGGGGAATCCGCGAGAACCCGGAATTAGACAACGATTGAAAGGGCCCTATGGTATCGTAGGCGCGAAAAGGTTAGTCACTTCGTAGGGACTGCCGATTTCATAGATTCTACGAACCGATTGTTCGTCATAAGTTACGTCAAAAAGAGCGAACTCATCAATACTTCCTTTGAAAACCTGATTGCCGGATCCCAGCGAATGCCCAAGCATGGATTTCCCAAAATGCAAACTCATTGGCTCTGCCATTTTTTCACGGCTGAAAGGACGCCCATTAATGTAATGACTTACCATTTTAAGATTGGGATCATATGTGGTTGCGATGTGAGTCCACCGTCCAAGCCTCTCCTTGCGGAAGGCCACAGCTGACGTAAATTTATCCCTTCCATCTTCTTTTCTCACATGAAAAACCAAGCGCCCGTCCTTGCTAACGAGCCAACTTACAGCGCCAGGCTTATTGGGTTCGGAATATAGAATGGGAGCGAAATAATCCAATGAATCGATCTTTACCCATGCGGATAAGGTCACCGCATCCAATTGGTCGGGCAAGACCATGCGAACACGGTCGTTTTTACGATTGAAGCCCAAAGCTCCTTTGCCTGCCCATCTGCCTTCCGACCACTTGCATCCGATGATTGCTCCATTGCCGCTCATCCCATTGGGATTCACCTCATCACGCAAAACGCGGGACCAAGGACTGTGGTTATCAAAATTGTAATAAACAACGACATGAGGATCATTTGCGATTTCCTTGCTCAGTTCGACCCATGCCGAATGACTTTGCTGAGACTTTTCCATCGAACGAAAAGCCAAATCAGCAGCGCTCATAAATCCCTCACTGGGCATCTCGATCCAATTAGGATACCCATAGGGATCAATGAAAAGAGCCTCTCCTCCGGAAATCTCTCTCGAAATAAGTTCGGCGTTCCCTGCTTGGCCTTCATACAAAACCTTACCGCTGTAAACGAGGATTTCCGAGGAACCGCCGGGATGGACGTTTAAACCGAATTCAGTCCCTAAGTCAATAATCCGGCCCTTGGGCAAATTGACCGTAAATCCGCGGGCTACACGAGGAACGTGCGCCCTCAGCTTTCCTTCTCGGAGCGTACCCTCATTGGGGTTGACGATATCAAAATCGATCGGACCTTCCAGAATAACGGCTGAACCCTGGATAAATTCAACTTGAGCCAAGCCTTCATCGATCTTCAGTGAATTGGGTTCCAAAGTGTTGCCCAACTCGGGGCGGAAACCTGCCTCATCAGCCCATTTCAAGCCGACCAATTTGGTGAGTACGGCAACTGTATCCACCATAGGTTCGGCAACCCCCGAGGTTTCTGCGGATTCGATCTCAGAGTTGAAGGATTCGCTCTTCGGAGAGAACAGATCACTAAAGTTTGGAAAGGTAAAAAAACCGAATACCAACAGTGCCGCCAAAGCCAGAAAACGCCTTGAAAAAAGCACCACCTTGGAACTGAGGCCTTCCTGGTCATCGTCGGTCTCGAAGTCATCGCTGACCAACTCTTCGGCATAGTGCCTCAAACTGGAGGACATATCCATGAACAAAACGTATTGAACCCTGGCATCCTCGGAGTTTTCCAAGAGAAACTGCAACCTTGCCTTTTGTTTTATGGAAAGGTTGTTTTCCACCAATCCATCGAAAAGCTCGTGCAATTCGAGAACCTCTTCGTCGAACATTTTCATTGAGCCTGCTCCACAGAAACTTCAAAGGTTACGCAATCGAAGAGAACTTTGCGAATTCGGTTCAATGCCTTGTAGGCGCCCTGGACGGTGCGCCCGCACGCGTGAGCCGCGGCAGTGACGTTCTTACCGGATTCGTATCGGGTCAAAACCATCCTCCGGTCACGGTCATTCAATTTTTTCAAACAACGAGAAAGGGCATGATGTCGATGATCCAGTTCCTCTTCCATCTGACCACGAGTTTGGGCAATGACGTCCATGACCTCCTGATTGAAGACCACCTTGGCGGTGGCGTATTTCTTACGAGCCGCCTTGACCTTCCAATATGCGATCTGGCAGGCCCACGAATAGAAATTGCTACCAATTTCAAAGTCCTTGAATTTCTCGCAAATGGTCAGGCTGGTTTCCTGAAGAATGTCTTCGGCATCACTTCTTGAAGGCACCAAGGTGTGTATGTAGGCAAAAATCCGACGCTGATATTTCATCATTAACTGAATCAATTCAGTCGACCGGTTATCGAATGCCTCGGACATAGATTAAGGGTAGATNAAGCNGCCTGCTTGGACAAGGGACTAATTCGCTTGCTTGATTTTGCCACATGCAGACCTTTGTCCAAGCCGCGCCGAGACACCTCGCGAAGAGCCTTCTCAAGGCTTTTGGAGGAAAGCTTTACGGATTTTGTCTTCGCTCGACCACTCTTGCCCGCAGGAACTGCGGAGACTTTGTAATATATGCTTCCACCGGAAGTTTGAAAAAGGCGAGGGGCAATTTCGACGTCTTCCTTTCTACGTCTTCGGATTCTCTTGAGGCTATTGGGTGGGTGGTTTTCGGAGCCTTCGCTCTCGTCGCGAGCCAAATCACCTTTCGCCTCTTCGAGTACGCGAACGATGGTGCCCTCCTCCAAGTATTTGTTTGCCAAATCATTGCAGGCAAATCCNTCATGATAGTTCACCTCGTCAAAGGGATCATTTACCGTCATAACCTTGTGAGCCGGTCCAAGGACGCCCTTAAAGTCCTTCCAGAACCATTGAACGGCTTTCTGAACGGCTTTCTTCCGACTGTTTCCGTAGACGGACTTCCTGGCGATGAAAGTACGGTCCGGNCCCAACCGGGCCTCGATCAAATATTTGGTGTCATATATGAGTCTGAAATAGTCTTCGTAAGAAATGCTCAAGGTCACTTCATACTTTTGGAAATCATTGACTTTCATCATGGCGTTTTCTCCTTTTTGGCTTAGTAAAAGTTCGGGTTAGAATCTGTAGTCATATATCCGAACCAATCATACTTAGGACATAAAAAACGAAAGTTTTTGAAATTCGTAAATCATCGCTCGCATTTTTGAAACGATCGAACACAATGGAGACTATTTTCTCGAATCATGGTTGAAATCATCGAAATCTCGGAAGCAAGCAATGAAATTCTATCCCAAGTCAATGGCTTGCTCCCTCAATTGTCAAAATCGGCATCTCCATTAAGCCTCGAATCGTTGGATATTCTGGCAAAGTCAGAAAGCACGAATCTCTTTGTCGCCAAAGAGGGAAAGAAGGTTTGGGGAATGCTCAGCCTTGTGCTTTTTCCCATCCCAACCGGAACCAAGGCTTGGGTTGAGGATGTGGTGGTTGATTCATCCGCTCGAGGTAAGGGCATCGGGAAAGCTCTTATGAATCATGCCCTGAAAAAGGTCAGGGAAAAAAGAGGCAAAAGTATCGATCTGACCTCTCGCCCAAGTCGAGAAACGGCAAACAAACTCTATCAGTCGCTCGGATATCAAAAGAGAGAGACGAACGTATATCGCCTTAGCCTTTCCTAACCCATNACTTGCACCCTCTTTTGTTTTAGCCTCGCCTTTTGGACTGCAAACCAGAATAAGCTTATAACTCCTCTTAACATTTTTCACGTAACCGATTGATAGGCTTCAGCTGNATCATAGTGAAAAACCACCCACTACAACTCTTCTAAAATGACCGCAGATTTTCTCTTCTCCTTNCTCCTTTTCTTTCAAGTTCAGATGGATTCGATACGCGATAGCGGGTTCTACAAATTACTTGAAGAGAGCTATCCGGAATTGGCAAACGCCGCGGAACAAGCTCAGTCCGACCCGGAATTGCAAAAGTTCATTGAACTTACCGGGATGGATTTTGATGACCTAACTAGTTTGAGTTTGACCATTGAGGCGTTGGAGGGGATTACCGATGCGCAAGCAGCCGGAAACGATCCCCGTCTAGGTTCGGAATTCGAGTTCCTGCTTTCAACGGAACTTGAAGGTGAATTGGACGCGGCGGCTCTCTTTGGATTCATCCTTCAGCAATTGGAAAAGGAAGAAGGGGAAGAAGCGAGAAAACAGGTCGAGGAAACCAAGAAAATCATGGGNGAAACCACTTTGATGACTGTTCCAGCGGAGGTAATTGGAGAAGAAGCAAGCGCGACCGACCTTTTGCTTGCGGTTAAAAATCTTCAAAAGCAATCGCGCATCGTGATTGGGGTTCCCCAAAGGGTGAAGCAAGCATTGGCGAATCAGTCCAAGAATTTGCCGTTGGCGACCTTGGATGCGATGGCCCCGGCCAGACAAATGACCTTGGCGATCAAGATCGATCCTGCCCTATGGGAACGTCCCGAGTTTGGAGCCAATCCGCAGAATCCATTGTTCGCAGGTTTGGCCGATTCGGTCAAGGGGATCAGGGAATTTGGGGTTTCCCTTANTTTCATGGAGGAATCGCTCGGGATGGAAATTTGCGTTCACTGCAAGGACACCCAGTCCGCTCTCGGACTTTGGACGGTTGCCCAGGGTGGATTGGGCATGGCGCAATTGGCCATGGCTCAAAAAGGTTCGAAACCCCCTGCCATCCTTGGNAGAATCAAGACCCAAGCGGTTGAAAAAAACGTTTTCGTTCGCGTGGAAATGCTGATGGAGGATTTTGAAGAGTTTTCATCATCCTTTATGCCTCCGGTTCAGTCCAAAGGGAAAGCTGGAAAAGATCCGATGGTGGGAAAGAAAGCCATGCCCATTCAAACGAAAATGCTCAATGGGGAAGATTTCAATCTAGCTGACCATAAAGGTAAAGTGGTTGTTTTGGATTTCTGGGCATCATGGTGCGGACCTTGCGTACAGGCTTTGCCCGAACTTCTAGGCGCTGCCTCGAGCTTCAGTAGTGATCAGGTCAAGTTGATTGCGGTCAACCAAGGGGAAGCCAAAAAAGTCATTTCGAAATTTCTGGAGTCCAAAGAACTCGAGAATTTGGAGGTCGCCCTTGACCGCAACCGAAAGATTGGCTCGGACTATGGCGTAGAGGGAATTCCGCGCACCGTTGTAATCGATTCGAAGGGAGTGGTCCGCGAAGTCCACGTAGGCTATTCTTCGGGTNTGGGNGAACGTCTCAAGCTTGAGATTGAAAAGTTGCTAGCCGAATAAAATTTTTTTATCCCTGACGGACGGAAAAAGACTTCAAGAGATCCGGTCCTAAAGTTAGCCTTTTTCTCAAGATGAGTTTCAGTTTCCGGATTCGAGGTTGCCTCATTTGGGCAATAATCTTGGGATTTCTGAAAACGAGTTTTTGCACGGAGCGTTTCCCTTTCCCCGGGGAAAAACCCACTGGACCAAAGCTTCATGCCTTGGTTGGCGCCAGCATTCAGCTAAACCCGAACAAGCGAATAGAGGATGGCTTGCTGCTGATCAGGAACGATTCCATAGAGTTCGTGGGAAAGAAACCTAAGGTGCCCGAAGGATACAGAGAATGGAATTGTACTGGAAAAACGATCTATCCGGGCTTCATCGATCCCTATCTGCTCGCGGGCCCGAAAAAACCCGCCCTTCTTGAACTTGGACATGAGCGTGTCCTTGATGCAACAGCCGACCTATCCTTTCATGGCCTACCCTCACCAAATTCCGAAACGGCTCGGAAAGGGCCCGGTTTTGAAGTGGTGGGGGTCCACCCTCAAAGAAAAAGAGCTCGCGAGTTTGAGGGCAATTCGATGGATTGGGAAAAACTTCGGGAAAACGGCTTCACGGTCGCTCACCTAGCTCCGACCGAGGGAATTTTTCGAGGTTCCGGACCCTGTGTTCTTCTTATGGACGGGCCTGTGAACGAGCGGATTCTCAAAGATGAGGTTGGGCAGGTCATTGCCTTTGATCCGATAGGCAAAAGAAATTCTCCCTCTATCTATCCGAATTCTCTGATGGGCGTAATCGCAGTGATCCGACAAACTTTTTGGGAAACGCAATATTCCCTCAAACGTATCGCATTTGAGAAAAGGAACCCAACGGGCGTTCCCTTTTTCATGCATGAGGGAACGGAAAGCCTTCTGCGTTCCCTTCCACCAAATTCAAGTTTTCCGGTCTGGATGGAACCAGGCAGTTGCCTGATGATGAGAAAGGCCATCGAACTAGGTGAGGAATTCTCCCTTCCTCCACCCATACTCATCGCAACCGGACAAGAATGGAGACGGCCCGATCTGTCCTTGTCTCCAGAGCACCATTACGTCTTGCCCCTTGTTTTTCCCACCCCATCGAAACTGCCCAACGAGGAAGATTGGGAGCAAATATCACTCGACCAACTTCGCTCTTGGGATTTTGCCCCGAGCATGCCTTCATTGTTTTCTTCGAAAACGAAGTCCTTGTCCTTCACCACCAGCGGATGCGATCCAAGTGAATTCCGAACCAATCTAATGAAGGCGATTGCCCGGGGCTTACCTGAAAAAGCAGCCCTTGCCGCGTTGACAACCAATCCCGCCAAGCTTTGCGGCATTGAAAACTCCGTAGGCACCTTGGAGAAAGGTAAAGTCGCCAATCTCCTAATAGCCGAAGGGAAGACCTTTTTCAGGGAAAATGCAAAACTTCATTCCACTTGGATTCGCGGGACTCCTCACCTTTTGCGTCCGGAAAACGAGCCCGCGGATACCAACAAGTCCAACTCAAGCAAACCCGATGCGGGACCGATTGCCCAATTCCCGGGGAAGGAACGAAAGCCCATTGAAAACCCTGAGACCGTGCTCTTCAAAGGATTCAAACTTTGGACGTGTGAAGACGAAGGGATCCTCACAGGACAGGATCTGCTGATTCAAAACGGCAAAATTCTCTCCATTGGAAAGAACTTGGAGGGGCAATTGCCCGAAGACTCCAAGATTATCGAGGGAAAGGGAAAGCACCTTACACCGGGAATCATAGACTGTCATAGCCATGCGATGATTTTGGGAGGCGTCAACGAATCCACTCTACCGTCCACGGCCATGGTTCGCATTGCGGACGTGGTGAATTCGGAAAGCATAAATCTCGAATGGCAACTTGCGGGAGGCGTAACCGCGTGCAACCTTCTTCATGGTTCGGCCAATCCCATCGGCGGGCAAAATGCGGTTATAAAACTTCGTTTGGGAAGTTCACCCATGAATCTCATCATGAAACGAGCTCCCTCTGGGATCAAATTCGCCTTGGGAGAAAACGTGAAACAGGCCAACTGGGGAGACAAATACGTCACTCGCTTTCCTCAATCTCGTATGGGCGTCAAAACTTTCTTCGAAAACCGTTTTAACGCCGCCCTCGAATATGATCGCCTCAAGCAGCAAGCCACCTTTGAAAAAGCCCCCTTCAAAAAAAATCTCGAACTCGAGGCAATTCTGGAAATCATCCGTGGAGAAAGGCTCATTCATTGCCATTCCTACAGACAGGATGAAATCCTTGTCTTTCTCCGAACCATGGAAAGTTTCGGTGTCCGGGTCGCAAGCCTGCAACACGTTTTGGAAGGCTACAAGGTTGCGGATGAGATCGCCAGGCATGGAGCCGGGGCCTCGACCTTTTCGGATTGGTGGGCCTACAAATTCGAAGTTTATGATGCCATTCCCTATGCCGGCGCGCTGATGCATCGCCGAGGCTGTGTGGTCAGCTTCAATTCCGATTCCCCCGATCACGCCCGCAGATTAAATCTGGAAGCGGCAAAAGCCGTCAAATATGGCAAGTTGTCCGAAAGCGAAGCCTTTAAGTTCGTTTCACTCAATCCCGCAAAGCAGCTTGGGATTGACTCATGGGTCGGTTCACTCAAGGTGGGCAAGGATGCCGACCTGGCAATTTGGTCAACCAACCCTTTGGACTACCGAACTGCGTGCTTGGAAACTTGGATTGACGGAAAACTCTTCCATTCTCTCGCACACACTCGCAAGAGGAGTGAGAGAAGAGCCGAGGAAAGAGAGGCATTGATTAGGAAGGCTCGAGCCTTCACCGACGGAGATACCCAATCGATGAGTTCCTCGTCGTCCGAGGAAAGGTTTTTTCGTCATGCATTGGAAAGTGCCTGTGACCTGTTTCCTCATTCGTGCAGGACTCATGATTGCTCCAAAGAAAGAAAAGGGCGATGAAAAGAGTTCTCATCCTTCTCGGCGCTATTTGCCTGTCTCCAAGCGTTTACTGTGAGGAAACTTTCGTGTATCGGGCAAAGTCCATTCAATTGACCCCCACTCAACTGATCAGCGCCGGGGAAATTCTCGTTCGCGGATCGAAGATCATCGAAGTCGGTCCCACCGTCTCGCGTCCCAAGGGATCAAAGGTAATCGACTGGGGTTCCTTTCAGGTATATCCGGGCTTGATTAGTCCCGGATCATCCTTGGGCTTGGCTGAAATCAATGCCCTGCGGCCCACCAGAGACGAAAGGGAAGTCGGATCTCATACTGCCGAAATCGAAGCGTGGAGCGCCATCAATCCGGATTCGGAATTAATCCCAGTCGCTCGGGCCAATGGAATCACACACTCATGGGTTATCCCAATGGGTGGCACGATTTCGGGCATTTCAGGCCTGATTCGGTTAGAAGGTTGGGGCATCGAGGAAATGACCGTTCGGAAATCGGTTGCCTTGCACCTGTGGTGGCCCGGGCAAGGGTTAGCCACTAAATTCAAGACGCAATCAGTCTCCGACAAGAAACCAAAGGCACTGAAGGAACAGGATAAGGAACGCAAAAGGAGCTTGGTGGAACTCGACGAATTCTTCAACCGGGGAGAAGCCTACGCAAAAGCTCGACAAACCAAGGACCTCAAGGTGGGGAAAAACCCGACTTGGGAAGCGATGCTCCCTTTTCTCAATGCCGAGATGCCCATAGTGATTCATGCGGAAGATGCTCGCCAAATCACCTCCGCCTTGGATTGGGCGAAAAGACGGAAGTATGAGATCATTCTTTCCGGAGCGAAGGATTCGTGGAAATTGGCCGAACGCTTGGCCGAGGAGGAGGTCCCGGTGATTTTCCGTCATATCTTCACCGCTCCTCCACAAAGCCATCAGCCCCACGACCTTCATTTTCGGGCCCCGGGAATCCTCGCCGAGGCAGGGGTCAGGGTTTCGATCGGCTTGAGATTGGGAGCATGGGCCGCTGCCAACCAACGCAACCTTCCCTACTATGCCGCCCAAGCCAATGCCTATGGACTTTCCCGAGCGGATGCGATCGCTTCGATTACCCGAAATCCTGCCAGGCTTCTGGGCATGCAAGACCGTTTGGGGACTCTTGAAAAGGGCAAGGATGCCACTTTCATTGCCTGTGACGGCGATCTCCTCGACTTACGGACGCAGGTGGTGGACATGCGCATAGAGGGTAAACGCGTTTCGCTTGCCAGTAGGCATACCCGTCTCCGAGAACGTTACCTGAACCGCCCAAACCCCTATCGCAAACAGGATTGAAACTCAAGAGAACCCGGGAATCTTCGAAACTGACTTCCAGTTCTTTCCATCCCAGCATGCCAAATCGTTTTTTTGATAAACTCCCGCCGCAACCAACTCCCTGACCTTTGCAAGATCGAACGGACCTTCCATACGGTCGTTTTTCCAAAGATAAAGATTGATGCTTTTCGGGGAGGTTGGCAAGGGAGCTTCGGGTACGGCTTGCTTCTCACTTTTGGCCGCCACGATAGGCTGCTTCAACGGTTCCGCCTCGGAGGTCTTCGGTATGGAGAGGTTCCCATCGTCCGTCTGGAGCGAGGGGACTTCCCTGACCTCGGAAGAAAAGGTAAGTAAATCGACGTCCTGGAACTTCAAGGCTCGCGCCAGAATAACTTCGGGAATTCTACGCTTCACCGTAAGGTATCGTTCCACCCCGTCATTGTAACCCGCTCGCATCATGGAGATTTCGTTCTCCATGCGAGTCAATCGATTCATGAAGTCTTCCATCATCCGATTTGCCTTCAAATCCGGATACGCCTCTCGGAGAGCAATCAGGCGGGAGCTCAAAGCAAACTCCCTTCGCATTGCCTGATCGGCTTGAGCAGGCGTATAGGATTGAACACCGACGACCGCCCCACGCAGTTCCGCCAGGGAATCAAGGACCCCTTTTTCATGAGAGAGGTAGGTCCTCACCACTTTTTCCAGATTGGGAAGAAGGTCCGCTCTCTTTTTGAGGGAAACCTCTATATTGGCCCATGCCCGTTTCGTTCTGTTTAGCAAAAAAACCAAATCGTTATACATCAGGGCAACCATACTTAGAGCAAGAAACAAGGGAGCGAAAGATGCGGCCATCAGGAAATCCGTGGCTGCGAAAGACCCCAATCCTCCAAAGATGATCATACCCGAAAAAACCGTTGCATTCTGAGCGTAACCAATACCCTTGAGCCCCTTCCTGCTTTGCCTCAGCATAGTCTCGGTTTCCGATTCATCCGAGATGAGAAATGGAAAGTCGTCGTTTCCATCGGATAACATCAACCGATCTCCCGCCTTTTCGTCGACCACCGCCGAACCCAGCACATATAGCTCCACATCCTTCGGCAAATGCCATTCGTAATAAGTCCGCCTGCCTTTTTTCCTTCTAATCTTCAGTTCTGCGCTTACTTCCGCGCCCTTGGGATCAATCAAGGTTTTTCCTTCGCGGTCCTCGCACAAAAAATTCACATATTTGGTTTCGTCCTTAATCACCACAGTTTTGGTACTTTTCCCGGATCTTCTCTTTTCGGTGATCTTATGCCTGAAGTACACGCATTTGACCCGAGTCTCCGGCCCCTTCACAAAAGCCCCTTCGGAAAACTTTACGCTTCCCTTGATTTCCGCCGGTCCATAAGCCAAGCCCGAAGCAAGGGAAGTAGGTATGTTCTCAATGTATCGCTTGATCTTGATTCGGCGAAAACCGAAATAGACACCTAATGCAATGACAATTGCAGCCGAGAAAAGAGAGACCGCAACGACCCAAGCTTTTACTGGAGTCTTTTGGATAATCCCCTGTTCCTCCGAAGTCACCCCATTAGGCATTGGCCAGGAGTCAATCCCCCATAGGGGAGCTAGGATCATTTCCGGGAATCGATTGCGAATGGAATTGGTTCGGGCAATCGATTCCAGATAGTCGTCTCGAATTCCCATTACCCGATCCCTTTCGGTTTGAGCGAGGGATCGCGAGCTTTCCGAAACGGTGGCCCAGTCAAAGGATTTGCCCAGAAGTTTTTCGACTTGAACATTCGCCGATCTCTCCAACCTGGACATGCGTTCGAAACCATCCATCAAGTCCGAACGCATCAAATTCATGGAGAAGTAAAGCAAAACCGAGAAAACCAGAAAGGAAACGATGGAGAGAAAAACCAAAACCCTATGAATCCGGCACAAGAAACAGAAAGACAGGCATGCGAAACAAAAAAGGGAAAGACTCAATGCGCTGAACAACACCGCTTTGGTTCCATAATCGGACCGATTTTCCAACGCTCCGTCATTGGACAAAATAGGCGTAAAGGAACCAGGCAGGTCAAAGCGAAGCGACAAACCCTCCGCATCCTCTTTGGCCATGGCAAAGGCATACACTCTCTCCCGCTCCTCGATTCTCCACTCGGAGTATCTGTACCTGCCCTGCCTCTCCCTGTGATCTCTGTAAAGATCGGGTCTTACACCCTTACGCGAAAGCTTGACCAATACCTTCCCCGTCTCGTCTCCAAGAAAGAAATCGGTGCCCTCCGAACCACTTTCCACAGTGACCCATCGCGTATCCCCATCCGAATCCTTTTCCTCTCTCTCCTTCAGGTAACGGTGGTATAGGCAGGGAATTTTCGTATAGCGAGACTTGAGGGATTTTGTCCCTTTGTTTGCCCTACCATGTACGCTGACCTCCCCGGGTATGACGTGATTGGCGGAAACGTTTGGCACCCTTTCCATCTGTCGCATGTCGCGCAATGCCTCGGATGAGCAATCCTGACAATAAAATCCGAAAACCGAGCAAATGAGCAACACAAGCAAATCCCATAATCTAAAACCTGAATACCGCACAACGATTGCTATTGGAGAGTCATTTGCCGGGGAAAAAAGGCGCGTGGTTTGCCCAAACCACGCGCCTACGTTTGCGACGATCTAAGTGTGTATATTGCCCGTAAACACAAGCCGCTTTAAGCTTATAGCCTAAGTTGATTATAATATGACACAAAAACTTCAAACAGTTGCTTTTTGAGTAAAGAATTGGCAATAACCTGAAAATTTAGAATTCATTCGAAGGCCAAACTTAAAGATTTAAGTCTTCGGCAAAATATTCCGTCCGACGGAGGTATTGGCCCTGGGGAGCCTTTACCTTAAGAGATTTCACGTCCAATGCGAACCCATGATGATCTCGGAAAAATGCCACCGCATTCAAAGTCAGAAGGACTTCAACTGCAGACGAACTCTGATTGGCGATGCGCACCAACTGGGGAAGAGGATCTTGCCCGTTGACCAAAGCCAGAGCTTCGACCGCTCTCATTCTCACCATCAGATTCCGATCCTGTGCCAAGGCTTGCAAGGCACTCACCGCACTCTTGGCCTTTTCTCCAAAATGGGAGCATACAACGCAAGCCCAATACTTTTCCCAAGCGGATCCTTTCTCCAAAGCCCGTTGGAGTGACCGCTCGGCGTCCCGGTACG
>NZLE01000004.1 GCA_002692605.1 Opitutia bacterium | reverse complement strand
TCATTCGCAGACCTTCGACTCTTTCAAAATATCCTCAAAACATGAAAAAACTACTCATACCCTTCCTTCTTAGCGCCGTGGTGGCAATGATCGCATTCGGCGACAAGGATTCCGCCAAAGAGATCGTCATTACCGGAAATGACGCCATGCAATTCGACGTCAAGAACTTCGAAGTCGATGCGGGGTCCAAGGTCAAATTGACCCTCAAGAACATTGGTAAGGTCCCCAAAATTGCCATGGGTCACAACCTCGTGGTGCTCAAGAAAGGAATCTCAGCCATCGCCTTCGGACAAAAAGCCCTGAGCGCAGGAGCCAACGCAACCAATCCCCTGCCCGATTCGGTGAAAGGCGACGTCATCGCCTTCACCAAACTGCTCGGACCGGACGAATCCGACACCATCACCTTCACAGCGCCCAAGGAATCCGGGGCCTATGAGTACGTATGTACCTTTCCCGGACATTTCGCCATGATGCGTGGCACCATGAAGGTCAAATAAAGGCCTTCGGCTTTTCCTTTCTCCCACTTCATCCGTGCCCTTGACATTTTTAGTCAATTGCTAGATTTACACCTGTATGGCAAACATCGAACAGCAAAAGCAATTCCTTCAAAAGGCCGAAGCCTCCGGACTCCTCACTCGCTTGGGCGCCTACGCCAGACTTTCCGGACCCGGATGGCTTCAAAGCGCCATAACCTTGGGGGGAGGTTCGCTTGCATCCAGTCTCTTTCTTGGAGTTCTCGCTGGGTACAGCCTACTCTGGTTACAACCTTTGGCGATTCTTCTTGGCGTCATCATGCTATGCGCCATCAGTCACGTAACCCTTTCAACGGGACAAAGTCCATTCGTCTCGATCAAAAACGAAATCAATCCGGTGCTCGCCTGGGGTTGGGCCATTGCCACCATCATGGCCAACATCGTTTGGTGTCTTCCTCAATTCAGTCTGGGAACCGCCGCAGTCACCCAAAATCTTTTTCCCGGGTTCGACGGCACCCTCGCAAAGGTGGGCGTTTGCTCCGTTCTACTGCTTTTGGCGATCATAGTGATTTGGGTTTCGGAAAAGGGCTCCAGGGGAGCGAAGACTTTCGACTTGATTCTCAAAGTGATGGTGGGTCTGATCGTTGTCTCCTTCTTTGGAGTGGTCGTGAAGATGACCCTTACCGGCGAATTGAACTGGGGGGAGATTCTACCGGGATTCGCTCCCGACCTTTCCATGCTTTTCCAACCTGCGCAAGTATACGAACAGTTTCTGACTCAAACGGGTGAGTTTTCCTCCTTCTGGGAAAATAAGATCGTTGGCGCTCAAAGAGACGTCATGATTGCAGCAGCCGCTTCCGCCGTTGGAATCAACATGACTTTCTTCATGCCTTTCGTACTACTGAGGAGAAAATGGGGACGCGAACATCGAGGGCTTGCGAAATTCGACCTTTGGACCGCACTCTTAATTCCGTATGTCGTAGCCACTTCCTGCGTGGTCATCGCCGCAGGCTCGCAATTCAACGGCAAACCCGAATCAGCCTATTCGGATTTCGAAAACAAGATTCTCCATCCCAATCTCGAAAAAGGATTTCACAGCCTGACCACCGCTCGAATCATTACTGAAATCGGAGCGAGCGAATACGATGCCCTTGCACCGATTCAACAGGAACAGCTCCTCACCGACCTCCCCGAAGCCGACAAACAGCTTGCCGCCATGCTGGTCAAGCGGGACTCCTTCAATTTGGCGGCNTCACTGGAGGGGCTGCTTGGAAGCAGGGTCTATTCTCACTGGGTCTTTGGGATTGGTGTTGTGGGCATGGCCTTGTCCACCATTATCATTCTTATGACTATCAATGGTCATGCGGTCTGTGAGGTTTTGGGAAAACCCCACCAAGGCCCTCCCTTTCTCATGGGCGCATTCGTAGCGGGAATCGGAGTGCTCGGACCCTTCGTTTGGAGCGATGCGGCTTTTTGGCTCGCCGTTCCCACATCCATTATCGGCTTCACGCTGATACCCTTGGCTTACCTTAGCTTTTTTCTCCTCATCAACAACAAACGGGTTCTTGGCAGAGAGCGTCCCGAAGGTAAGGCAAGATGGTTATGGAATGCCTTTCTGCTTCTTGCATTGGGCATCATGGGCTCGGCGGCCTTTTACGTTGCGTGGAACAAAACCTGGGGAGACATTCCGTTCGGCCGTTACGCCCTGATTGCCTTTGGCATTCTTTTGGTGATCGGGGACTACTCCCTGAAAAACCGCAAGCTTTCCAAAAAGGTCGAAGGTCTTGAAATGAGGCTGAAACGAATCTCGCAACAAAGCGAATCCGCCGAATCAAAGACCTGAAGATCCAGACTAACGGGTCGAACCCACCTTATTTTCCATCGACCAAGGGAACCCAAGTTCTTCTTTCACCGCTGGCTCCGAGTTTGGAGTAAAGAACCCACGCCTCCCCGGTGGTCGTGTCGAACTTAATCAACCTCTTGTAAAGATAGGGTTTTTCGTCCTGAGAATAATACTCTGCGCTAACCAACTGATACTTGCCTGTCTTGCTTGAGAACGAGCCGAAGTTAGGGGGTGGCGGAATGTTCATCGGCAACTTGGGCGGAGNCGAACTCGGACCGACGTTGGCGCTCGGCTGGCCAAATGCATACCAGCCTGCGAATGCCAGAAACAAGGGAAAGGCTACAAGAGTGATTCGGGAAGTTAATTTCATAGTTCGTCTTCTTGCCAACAAATTCGGGTTTCGCCAACCCAAAAGAAACAAAAAAACCGTCGGCCTTGCCCTTGCCGACGGTTGAGAGCGCCCTTGTGTGGGCACTACAATCAAAACGCTAAGGTTATTGTCTTATCCTAGCAAAAAAAATGCGACTGCTTCGGCTATTTTAATTNCCTTACCTTACTTTAATGTAAGTCNNTGCAATCAATTNCGGGATTGTGCAATTAATCCTCCTCCTGAATGAACACAACCGCTTGGTGCCAATACTCCTTTTCCAAAAAGGGAGTTCCCAAACATTGCCAGCGACCCGAGGATTGATAGAGNAAACCGTCCTTATCCTTGTACTCGCGTTGAATCAATTCATTCACTCCTTCCTCAAGTCCCTTGCGGGANGTGAAGCGTAGGATTTTGTATTTGCGTTGAACCTCATTCATGGAACCGAAAAAAAGAGCTGCGCCGATTGGCTTCTCTCAAAGAAGCAAGATCGGGTTTTTCAGTCAAGAAGGGAGAATGAGTTCCAAAAAAGTCACTCCATGATTTTCGCCATATAGATTTTTTGCATTCGAACCCAAAAAGNGAAGAATACTCCTCCAATCCTCCTTACNATCACGAATTCAACTTATTCTTCTATTAGGGTTGAACCGCTTCTCCTAAACNCTAGGTTTGAAAGGNATNCAAGTCCTAAGACAATCGGCAAAAATCCCATCTCTCACAATGGCTTCCACCACCAAAGCAAAAACAAGAAAAACGAAACCCAAGGATTCCTCATCCCTCAACGAGGACGAAGTTCGATCCATTGAATCCCTTCGTCAATCCTTCGACGGCATTCGCGAGGAATTGTCCAAGGTAATCGTCGGACAGGAGGATGCCATCGAAAAAATCTTCATCTGCATGTTATCCAACGGACATACTCTGCTCATGGGTGTTCCGGGATTGGCAAAGACCCTTTTGGTGAATTCGATTGCCGAAACCACCTCCTTATCCTTTGGACGCATTCAGTTTACGCCTGACCTCATGCCATCCGACGTTACGGGAACCGAAATCCTGCAGGACCGTAAAGATGGAGAAGGTCGGGAATTCACCTTCATCAAAGGGCCCATCTTCGCGAACGTTTTGCTTGCCGACGAAATCAACCGGACTCCTCCAAAGACCCAATCGGCTCTCCTTGAGGCNATGCAGGAAAAACGAGTTACCGTAGCTGGAAAAAACCACGTTCTGCAAAAACCCTTTTTTGTTCTGGCCACCCAGAACCCCATTGAGCAGGAGGGCACCTACCCGCTTCCCGAAGCTCAACTCGATCGCTTCATGTTCATTGTGAGGATGGACTACCCTCAGCGTGAAGAGGAAATCATGATCGCACGTCAAACCACGATGGGAGCGACCGCCAAGCTCAAGAAGATCATCAACGGGACTAAANTGAAGCAATATCAGGAACTGGTCGAAAGGATTCCAGTGCCCGAACACGTATTCGAATTGGCTGTCGATTTGGTTCGGCGCACCCGCCCCGGAACCAAGGATGCGCCGAAATGGTTAAAGCAATCCGTTCAGTGGGGGGCGGGTCCTCGAGCCATTCAGTTTCTCATTCGGGGAGCCAAGGCTCATGCCCTGATCAGCGGAAACTTCATCACCACCACCGATGACCTTGAGGCGGTGGCCGAGCCGGTTCTTTATCATCGCATCATCACCAACTTCCATGCTCGTTCCGAAGGGATCACAAGTTCCGAAGTCATAAGAAGACTTTTGGAAGAAGCTCGCCAAGAAGAACGTTGACCGGTCATGCCTCGCAAGGCCAAGAAGCTCTACGAGTACATCGACCGCGCCGCCATCTCGAGGCTTGCCGGTGAACCTCTGCTCTCATCCAATCCCATGGAGGGAAGCGTGAGCGGTCATCACCGGAGCAACCACAAGGGATCAAGCGTCGAATTCGCCGAATACCGCGAATACACTCCGGGTGAGGATCCGCGCAGAATGGACTGGCGGGTACTTGGCCGAACCGATCGTTACTTTCTCAAGGAATTCGAAGCAGAAACCAACTTACGTTGTCATTGCATCTTGGATGCGAGCGGATCNATGGGATTCGGCGAACCGGAAAACAAGTTGGAATTTGGCAAAAGGCTGATCGCCACGCTGACCTACCNATACTTGAGACAAGGCGATGCGGTCGGACTTGAAGTCCCCACGAGTAAGTCAGGCCCTGCTCTACCCGCCCGGCGGAACCCGGCGCAATTGCAAGCGGTTTTGGAAACGCTTGGAAAAACCAAGGCAAAGGGAGCCGATCTTTTTGCCGAGAAACTCCATCTTTTGGCCGAAGGGATCAGGATGCGGGCTTTAGTTCTTTTAATTTCGGACTTTTTGGAGGAGCCGCATGAACTGGCAAATGCCATCCATCACCTGAGAAACCGAAAGCATGAAGTTGCGCTTTTTCATATCATGGACAGGCAGGAAATCGATTTTCCCTTTGACCGCCCCACCCGCTTTTTGGACTTGGAAGGGGGAAGTCCGACCTTAACCGAACCATCGGTAATCCGTCGCCAATACCTTGAGCAACTCGAAGCTCATTCGTCCTCCCTACGAAAAGTGTGCGCCGAAACTCAAAGTTCCTACCATCAAGTGATTACTGATCAAGGAGTGGAAAGGGCCTTGTCAGGATTCTCGATGGAACGTACCAGAACCTGATTTTGATTAGTTTCCTTCAACCCATCGCCTTGTTCGGGCTCTTTCTCGCCCTGACGCCCATTCTCATTCATCTCCTGAATTTGATGAGGCATCGTACCCAGCCCTGGGCGGCCATGCGCTTTATCCGCCAAGCGAAAAAGTTTTCCTCACGATTGTCAAAATTAAGGAGATGGCTGACCTTGCTGGCAAGGATCCTCGCAATCGTCTCTCTGGTCTTTCTTCTGGCCAGACCGTTTACCTCCCAAAACGGTTCGCTTTTCTCCTTGAGTCCCGATGAACCGGAAATTTCCCTCCTGGTCCTCGATCGATCCGCAAGTATGGAAAGGACCTCCCTCGGTTCCAATCTGAGCCTTCGGGAACAGGCATTACGCCAATTCGCAACCCTTTCCGAAACTTGGGCAAGCGCCAAGTTGTTCTGCATCGAAACGGTCTTGGGCGAACCAATCTTACTTGATGATCCGGACACTCTCCTAAAGGAGGAGATGAAGGATTTCTTCGGACCAACGGACTCCGAGGCAAACNTGCCCAGAACCATTCGGGAAGCATTCGAGTGGTTACGGGAAGCGAAGGTCAAATCCGCGGAAATTTTCGTTGCCTCCGACTTCCAAAGCAGCAGTTGGAAAATTTCCGAGAACGCTGAAGTCCTTAAGGAAATCTCCGAAGAAATCAAAGACAGGGAAGGGAGGTGGAAGATTCGTTTTCTAAAACTTGAACCGAGCCGCAACCTCAACCGTTCGATTCGCGCTCAAACCGTACGGGAGACTGAAAAATCGATTCTCCCCACTCTTGCCATTCGCAGCAACCAAAACTCCGATGAAAGCCTGAGTTTGGAAGTCAGCGTCAATGGAAGCCCGTCGGTGATCGATTTCAACTTCACCTCGCCACAAAGCGTCTGGACTCCTCGGATCCCACTCTCTCCTGAAACCCAAACCGGTTGGCTGAGGATTTCCCTTCCGCGGGATGCTTGTTCTCCGGATAACGCTCATTACCTGACCTATGGTAAAACGGATCGGGAAAAAATCTTCGCATTCGCATCCGATCCNGAGGTCGGAAGAATCCTTAAGGCAACGGCCAGNCTGAAGGGTGACGAGGTCTTTTCCCTATCCTTGAACGAAGCGATTCAAGCAACCGACCGCACTGGAAACCTCATTCTCTTTCAAGGCAAATTCGGAGATGAATTGGCTGGAAAGTACGAGGAAGTGGTCAGGGGTGGAGCCACGCTTGTTCTGTTTCCCTCTGAATTCGAGCANGCCGAGTGGTCCGGGCTCCAGCATTGGGACGCTCTCGAAACCATCGAAGAGAAAAGCGCTTTTTCCGTGACTCAGTGGAATCCGGACTCTGGAGTTCTCGCGGATACTTCGGGTGGTCAGAACCTTCCCCTCCCTTTGCTTGGAATCNTCAAAAGGAAGGTCCCCATGCTTGGCCAANCNCTTGCCTACCATGCCGACGGCAAAGCCTTTCTCACTCGCAGGGTTTTGGGTAAGGGAATCATTTATTCCTTTTCCACCCTTCCAATGCCTTCCTGGTCTTCCTTGGCGGAAGGATACGTTCTTGTGCCATCAATTCTTCGGGTAATGGAGGAAGCTCGCACTTCTTTGGCAAGAACCGGACTCGATTGCGGTGGGCCTGAATCCAAAGAAACGAACAAGGCCACTCCGATCACGGGAAAACCCGGCGACCAACCTTCTCTTCGGGCTGGNATTTACGAAGTGAACGGTCGACTGCTCGCCTTCAACCGGCCAACTCGGGAAAGTAGCTTGGAAACCATCGCTGTGGGGGAATTGGATGAGCTTATCGGAAGTTCACATATTTCTTGGATTGGAGCCGAAGCGAGCAAATCCATTTTCAAACAAGCCGAAATTTGGAGATTCTTTCTTGTTTTGATGACCGTTCTCCTGCTTGCCGAATCCTTTCTCGGTCTGCCTGCGAGAAAGTCCAAAAGAGCCAAAAGTCATGCCACCTGATCTCAGCGAATGGAAAATCGAAGGAGGATGGACTCTATGGGTCTTTGCCATCTTCTGTCTGGGAACCAGCGTCATTCTCTCTTACAGGACTTGGAAGAACTCGGACCAAAACCTCAGGGTTGGCTTGTGGGAAGTCTTCCGAACCTTGATCCTTCTCCTCATCCTCGTCGCTCTTTTCAACCCTCAAAGAGTTCAAGTTTTAAATTCCCAAAGGAAACCACAAGTCATTTGCCTCTTGGATGAATCTCAAAGCATGCGCTCGGCCGATCTTGTCGTGGACGGCCAAGCTCCTCGCCAACGCTTGGATTGGAGTCAGTCCTTCCTTCAGGAAGAATGGAGAAAGGAATTGGAAAAGAACGCCTCGGTGTCCGTCCGCACCTTCTCTTCCTCCAAAGGATCCCAGGAAACCGACATCGCCGGGGCGTTGGCCCAGACTCTGGAGGAGACCAAAGACCTCAAGGCAATTCTGCTGATCACGGATGGGGACACCAATAGCGGTCCTTCCGTCCTATCCGTCGCAGGTAGCTGCCGGGCATCCTCCGTTCCGGTTTTCAGCCTGATCACCGGTGCTGAAAAACCTCTTCCCGATCTCGCCTTGGAAGAGGTCTTCGCCCCCTCCTTCGCCCTTCAGGAAGAAAGGGTTACCTTAACTTGGAGAGCGAGCAACTCCTTCGAGGAAAAGAAGATTGCCAACCTAAGTTTATGGGCAGACGGCAAGGAAGTCATGANTAAGGCCATCGGATTCAATCCGCTTGAAACCCGAACTGGGAATTTGTCTTGGTTACCACCCTCGGAAGGTACTTATGAACTCGAACTTGTTCTGGAAGAGTTGAAAGGAGAAACCTTNCCCGAAAATAACGCCAAATCAACAACCGTCCGAGTCGAAAGAAAGGTCATCCGCGTTCTGCTCGTTGATTCCTTTCCCCGCTGGGAATACCGTTTCCTGAGAAACGCCTTGAAACGCGATCCCGGCGTGAAACTGGATTCGATCCTATATCACCCCGACATGGGGACTGCAAGCGGGGANGGGTATCTGAATGGATTCCCNGGTGACGAATCCCTCTTGGCTCCCTACGACGTGATCATTCTCGGAGACGTNGGAATGGAGGAAGGCGAATTAAGCCCAGCGGCATGTGAGTTAGTGGAAAACCTGATCCGTTACCAAGCTGCCGGCGTGGTTTTCTTACCTGGACGCAGAGGCAGCCAACTCAGCTTCCAATCAGGTCCTTTGGAGACTTTGCTTCCGGTGGTTTATGATTCCGCCAATCCTCGTGGGCTCGGAACCCGCAACCCCGTTCCCCTGGCCCTGACCCAACGAGGAAAGGAGCATTGGTTGACGAACCTAAGGGGCGCCGGCGAACCCAATCGTGATTTTTGGTCCCGACTGCCTGGCTTTCACTGGTCAGCCATGGTCACCAAAAGCCGACCCGGTTCGGAAGTTTTGGNGGTTCACTCGAACTTCGTAACCGACTGGGGGAAGATGCCCATACTTGCGATTCGAAAGGTCGGATCGGGCAAGTCCCTGTACTTGGGTTCGGATTCGGCATGGAGATGGAGACGAGGGGTCGAAGACAAGTACCATTACCGGTTCTGGAGCCAAGTCGTTCGTTGGATGGCCCACGGGCGGTATTTGGCTGAAAAGGAGGGTATCCGCGTAATTCCGGATCCCGAAAATCCCCGGGTGGGGGAAAGGGTGTTTCTCCGAACCATCGTTTTGGATGAGAATGGATTTCCCCTGGAATCCGGAACCGTGAATGGCCGGACCCTCCACCCTAAGGGGAGAGTGGAAACTCTTTCCTTTTCTCCAGATCCGGATTCTCCCGGCGTTTTCCTATCCTCCTTTCTCGCAGGAGAAGTGGGTGAGATGAAACTGCGCATCGTGGCCAAGGGGGCAAAGCGAGAAATCGAATCGGTCCTGCGGATCGAAGAATCAGTCCGTGAAAAACTCGGAAAACCCGTGGTTTCCGAACCTCTGATCCAGTTGGGCAAACTTTCTCAGGGCAAGGCGCTGAGCCATACGCGATGGAAGGAATTGACCGACTCTCTGGCTCTCGCTCCCGCACCCAAGCCAACCATAAGGATTGAGCGACTGAGAACCCAATTCTCATGGGGTATAATG
This sequence comes from Opitutia bacterium, assembly GCA_002692605.1. GTDB lineage: Bacteria > Verrucomicrobiota > Verrucomicrobiia > Opitutales > Seribacteraceae > Seribacter. The sequence continues at coordinate 9,104 of NZLE01000004.1, read as the reverse complement.
ATCCTTGTCTTGCTTGCAATATACTGGACGGGCAGAAAATTGTTTGGAATGGTCTGAATGACTTCGTGATGGATAACGANAAAAACAAAGGTTCCTTTGGAATTTCCTCGGATCGGAGGTTGAGAGAATCCCTTCACGCCTTCTTCCTTTCCCTTCGAAGGACCGCCCGCGTTCGGCAAGGAGCCAAATACGGCATGCTGGCCGCGATCTCCATCGCGTGTTCCTGGTTTGCGCTCTTTCTTCTCGACCGCTTTTGGGAAACTCCCTCCACGGCAAGGGGATTCCTNTCTGTTCTTGGATGGAGCGGNGCAGTGTGGGCGGGATACGGCCTATCCGTTCTCATCCTCCGGCTATCCGGTGATTCGGGTTGGCTCGCCCGGCGGATGCGTCAAGCCTATCGGGCGAAGGGCGAGCGCATGCTTGGAATCATTGAAATCTCCCGGGAACGGGAGACCGACGATTCGGCTTTTTNGCCCAGAATCTTCGAAGCCGCTCAGGAGAGGATGGAAAACGAGCTCCATTCNGTCGATCATAACAAAATCTTTCCCAGACGAATGCTNNTGNGGCCTACNCTTTCGTTGCTCTTCCTTGCCTTCCTTTGCGCCGCCGCATTCTGGGCCTATCCCGGACTCAGCCTCAATGCATGGGAACGCTGGATCCGTCCTTGGGACTCCACCGAAAGAGCGACCCTCACCCTTTTTTCACTCCCGCCGGAAAATCGTTTTCATCTCCTGGAGGGAGAATCCTCAGTCCTCCGCATTCCCCTTTCCAAAGAAAGCGGATTCGCTCCCAAGTTTGCGGTATTGGATAGCCCCCATGAAGAGCCGTTCATGCTCCGAACCAAGTCCAATGGCGGGATTTACGAATTTTCGATTCCTCCCTTGTCCAAATCTCGTCAGGTTCATTTGAAAGGCGGAGACTTTCGGAATGCGATCGAGCTGAAAACCCTGCTGCGACCCCGGCTTCTTTCTCTTTCCGCGACCTTGAATTATCCTACGTATCTGGGCATGCCAGCGGAAACCATGGATCTCAAAAGTGGGAAGCTTCTCGCTCCGCAGGGGAGTNCCCTTCGCATCNGCGGTCTTTCGAGCAGAACCTTGAGCCAAGTCTTGCTCGAAGACGGGAATTCTTCCCTATCTGCAAATTCAACGGGACGGAACTTCGAATTTTCCTTGGGTCCACTCGCCTCCCCTCGTTCCCTAACGCTTCGCCTGTTGGACAAATATGGCTTTTCGCCGCTGTCCAACCGACCCATTTCCCTGAATATCCGTTCCGACCAACCATCCACATCCGATTTCGAACCCCAGCTTGATTCGTCTCNCGTACTAATCTTCGAAACGAGAAATCTGCCTTTTCTCTCAAAGGATGACTACGGTCTTGCCGAACAATCACTTGAAATTCAAATCCTTCGTAATGAACAAGTGATCAANCGGCAAACTTTGGTTGCCGAGAGATTCGATGCTTACGATCTTAAGGAAAGTTCCTTTAACTTTCCGTTCGATCCCCGGTTTCTCGCTCTTGAGGATGGGGATGAAGTGATCTTTACCGTTCGCTCCAAAGACCGCTTTCCCGGACGCAAGTTCAGCCAATCCAAACCCGTGCGCCTCTCCATCCTAGGACCGGCGAGGCACGCCGAATCGATTCGTTCGCAAATGGAAGCAATGATGGCTGAAGTGGCTGAAATCGCCCGCAACCAAGAATCCACCCAATTCCAAACCTTGGACCAGAAAGAGCAACTCGACCAGAGGGACGGTTCGGAGCCGAATGACCTTCAGAGGAGAGAGATCGAGCAACTCTCGAAGGATCAAAGGAAGCTTTCCGGCGACTTGACTGACACCGCAAACCGGGGACTCGAGATCNTGGAGGAAGCGTCCAGAAACCCACTTGTCGAAACCTCGACTCTCCAAGAAATCGGTAAAACCGTACAGGCAATGTCAGAGACCTCCACCGAAACCATGACCGCTTCTAAAAACCGACTTCAGGCAGCTTCAGCNTCCGATCGGAAACAAGCCTCCCTTCAGTTGCTTGATTCCGCAGAGTTCCAACAACAGGCCTTGGATGAACTGCGGGAAATCCTCTCGAAATTTTCCGATCAGGTTGATCAACTCCAGGCGATGACTCTTGCCCAACGGCTCAAGCAAAGCGAGGAAGGCGAACGCAAGCTTTCCCGACAATTGCTTGCCCGAATGCCCGCTTCCATTGGTATGACGAGAGATCAGCTCAACCCAAAGAGTCTCGGGGCGATACAAACCATTGAGGACATGCAGCGGCAAATCAGCGAAGAGGCCGGAGAGATCGGGAAGGAAATCACCCGCTATTTTGAGCGAACGGGCAAACCGGAATACGGCCAAGTCAGCCAGCTTATGGAGGAGGCCCAAGTGGAGAAATCGTTGTCGGAGTTGGCCTCGGGAATGAATCGGAACATTTTTTTTCAATCTCTTGCCAACCTCAGTCTCTGGGAAAGGAACTTTTCCGACTGGGCGGAGATTCTGATGCAGGAATTGCCAGGGCAAGAAAGTCCGGGAGGGAAGAGCGAAGGCAAGGACAGAACCAATGAAATCATGTCTCTTTTGAAAATGAGGCAGGCCCAATCGGAGATCATTCAAAAGACCCGCATCGCAGACAAAGGCAGTTTTCAGGCAAAGAGAGAGGGTTGGACCGAAACTCTGAAACGTCAGCAGGACACTCTCATGATCGACCTGACGGATACCCAAATCGCACTCGCCGAGGAAGCCTTCAATCCCCTCTTCGATGACGCCCACACCGCGATGTCGGAATCTTCCGAATACTTGGGCAAGCAAATCGTCGACTTGAGACCGCAAGGCGCCCAAAGACAAGCCAAGGATTTTCTGAGCGACCTGATTAACCTCCTAATCGAGGGACAGGGGCAAGGTTCGGATAAGCAAAATCGGGATGAGCTCAGCGCCATGGAATTTCTTATGCAGCAGATGTCCGCCGACCGTGAGGGAAATGCCCAGGGAAAGAGCCTCACTCCCGGTAAGACCGGAGGGGGTTCGCTCCAGGGTGGGCAAACCGACCAAACCTCCGGAACCTTTCCGGGGAAGACTTCCGCTCCCCAAACCCAAACTCGTTCCACCCAAAGCGCCAGTGGAGGAACGCCATCCATCGCTCCCGAGTTTCAACGGGTTATGGAGCAGTACTTCGAAGAGATCGATCCATGAGAATCCCCTTTTGGTTCTTCTTGTTTTACTTTTTCCTTGTAGTTGGGTCGAAGGGTCAAGAGTTGTTCGAACAACGGGACGACGGCTTTGTCCGCGCCTTGGACGATTCGTATCTGAGGGGGTTGAACTTTTTGCAAAGCAGGCAGGAAGACGCCGGAGGATGGAGGGACTCCTCCTATGGATCGGAACCCGGAGTCATGGGTATGGCCATTCTCGCTTTTCTTTCGCGTGGAGACGACCCGGAATTCGGACCCTACTCAGGAGCCATCTCCCGTTCTGTCGATGCCATTATAAAAAAGCAAAACGAGGAAACAGGATATATCGGAAGCTCCATGTACAACCATGGTTTTGCCACCCTCGCCTTAGCTGAGTTTTACGGGATGACCAATGACCGGAGAATCGGTCCGGCCCTGCGTAAGGCGACCCAACTGATCCTCGCCTCTCAGAAAAGAAATCCCAAGGGAGGATGGCGATACAGCCCCGAGAGCAAAGATGCGGACACAACCGTAAGCGGGGCTCAGATGGTCGCTCTCTTCGCCGCCAGGAACGCGGGAATCCAAGTTCCGGACGAAGCTTTCGAGAAAGGCAAGGCCTTCCTTCTCTCCTGTCAGGACAACAACGGTGGGTTCGGGTACCAAACGAACTCGGGAGCCAACCTTCCACGAACTGCAATCGGTTCTTTGGTTTTGTCCCTTGCCGGTGAAACCAAGAGCGAAGCCTACGAAAAATCCGTCGACTATCTGCGTCAAAACGCCAAATTCGGAGACCGGGGCCACAAGTTCTACAGCTTGTACTACACCTCCCAGGCGATGTTCCGCGTTTCCCCCGGGGATTGGAACTCCTGGAACCTTGAGAACGTTCGGCGTTTGCAAAACTCTCAGTTGGAAAACGGCTCCTGGAATGGGAATTACGGGAACGTCTTTGCCACCTCCTCCGCTTTGCTCTCCATGGCCTTGAATTACCGGTACCTCCCCATATACGAAAGATGAAGAAGTTTTCTCTCTTACCCTCTCTCCTTGTAGCGCTACTGTCCGTTGCGAAAGGTGAACCTAGGAATCTCCCGATCATCGAATCAAACGGGTCGGATCAAGGAGAGAACTCTTCGATTGGAGTCGAAACCATCAATTTCTTCGACGGGTCGAACTTGAAGGGAAACCTGATTTCGATGGACGAAAAGGGTATTTTACGATGGAAGCATGCCTCTTCGCCCGCCCCGCTGCCCTTTGACTATTCGGGCGTGGATTCGGTTTTCTTCAAAAGGGGACAACCCGTCGATTTCGACCAGGCTCAACTAACCCAACTCCATCTGATCAACGGAGATTTCCTCCGTGGCAACCTGATACGAATGGATCGGGAAAGGATCATTCTGTCCTCCGTTTTCTCCGAACACTTGGAGTTTCCCTTGGCTGGCATTCGGCGGATTGATTTTCTACCCCCCAGCTTCGAAATCCTGTACGATTGCTCTCAGGGTCTCAAGGGATGGAAAACCAGCAACAGCAAGGCTTGGCGGGAAGACCTCGGTGACCTTGTGTCGGTCTTTTCCGGAGGAGCGGGCACCACCCTTGCCGAGAAAGAGGTGATTGGCGTTCGCTTCCATGCGGAATGGGAAAAGTCCTTCTACCTCGCGATCCGCTTCTTTTCCGATTCGGACGGAGGGAACTATGGAAACGTCGGGTATCATCTCTCCTTTTCCAACAACCGAATCAGCCTACAAGCCAACAAACTTCTCAACGGAAAACTCATGCGGGAAACCATCGGCTCGAAGATCATCCCGGAAATGATGGGCATCAAGAAAGGTTCCTTCTCGGTTCACGCCCTTCGACCGGAAAAGGAATTCGTGGTTGCCTTCAATGGTCGCGAGGTCGCCCGATGGAAAGATTCCAACAAGGACTTCATGCCCACGGAAAACGGCATTCTTTTCGTTAACCAAGGAGGCAATTCCTATTTGAGGCTTAAGGAATTGAGCATTACCGGCTGGGCCGGTGATTCCTTTCCCAAATCCAAAAGCGTTCCCATCGAGGATGCCAACCGGTCCTTCATTACCTTTGTGAACGGGGATTCCACTTTCTTGAAAGGAAGCTCGGCAACCAGCGATTTGCTTACCCTGGAATCCGCGCAGGGGACCTTTCAGGTAGGGAGGGACCGCGTGCGGTCCATGCTCTTTCCCACCGTTGCCCAAGCAAGTTCCATCGAACCCACCGAGCAGATCCTTCTTCACCAGTCCATGGGCAAGCTTAGTTTCGAACTTTTTTCCGTAACAGGCAACCAACTGAGCGGCCAACATCCATCCTTCGGCGAATTCGCCATGCCGCTCCAATTCATCAAGTCCCTTCAGGGAAATCTGCTGGTGAAGCGAAACCGGAAATATTTGGCTCAACTCAAGGAAGCCCGAAGAGCATTGAAAATGCAGAAGCCCGAAAACGCCCTGAGGATTCTTTCCGAAGCGGAACCAAGGCAACGAGGGTGGTATTGGTCGAGGTTGGAACTCTTGGCGAAAAGCTACCAATCCCAAGAGCTTCTCAGCTTCAGTCCGGACCAAATACTCGAAGCCAAACTCCTGAACGCCTCCTACTTGGGCGAGCCCAATGAAATCATTACCCATACCAACGACGGCACCTTCACCCTGTGGGACGGCAAAGACCCGATCGCCACCTTTGAAACGGATCCCAGAGGGGGCCATTGGCAGGAATGGGGAAGAGGCCGAAACGAATTCAGGAAGAGTGTATCCATCACCCGTCCGTATTGGCTGGGAAACACGGAAGTGACCCAGGCTCAATTCGAAAATCTCACCGGTCAGAACCCGAGCGTACGAAAAGGAGAGAACCTTCCCGTCACCGCAAGCTGGGAAGATGCCATTCTCTTTTGCGGCAAACTTAACGAAAAGCATCCCCCGCCTCCTGGCTACGAGTGGAGATTGCCCACCGAAGCGGAATGGGAATTTGCCTGCAAAGGAGCAATCGACGGGCCCTATGGAGCGCGATCCGAAACGACTCTGATTCGGGCGGAGGATTACCAGAACCAGTTGAATAAGCTTGGTTGGTACAAGGACAATTCCGAAAACCGGTCTAATCCGGTTGCCCAAAAGAAACCCAACGGATCGGGCCTGTTCGATATGCATGGAAACGTTTGGGAATGGTGCTTGGACTCGATTCAACCAGGCACTGGTCATGGGAATGGACCGAGAGTTGGCTTACTGGACCCACTTGAACAATTGGGAGCCTTTAAAGTCAGCAAAGGAGGATCCTTCAAGGTGAAGTTCGATCAATGTCGTTCCGCGGTTCGTCAAGGACGACCTCGTTCCTCGAAAAATTCGGATACCGGTTTTCGGGTCGCCCTTGGGCCAATCTTGTCCGATCCCAAGCCCCAACCTTTCGTAGAGCCGAAAGCTTCCTATTTCAAGGGGGTCAAAACCCTTTCCTTAGTTCGAATTTCCGCAGGGTCCTTCGTCATGGGCAGTCCGGGTTTGCCAAGTTCCTCCCAACTTCGGAAATCACCCAAGACCAATCAACTCATCTACGGCAGTCCTTCGGGACAACTCAAGCAAACCGATTGGCTCGGAGAAAAGACACGCACACTTCACGACTTCAACGCCAGCATTCTTCACCTCCGGGTCACGAAAGACGGAATCATCGCAGGAGGATGTAAGGATGGAACTCTTTTCATGGCAAAGGAATCCCAAAAAGAATCGCTCCGAAAATGGCGCGGTCATGCCCATGAGATCACGGCCCTAAGCGTCGACCGCAACGGAACCCGCATGGTTTCCTCGGCATTGGACGGCTTCCTGAAATGTCATTCCCTGGAAGATGGCTCCGAACGGTGGTCCAAAAAGCGCAGGGTTGCGGAGCATATCGAATTCTCCCCCGATGGCATGCGGATCTTGTGCTTTGCCCCACACAATCCCATTTCCGTTCATGACCTCAAGACCGGAGAGGAAAAAACTCTGATTGAGAATGCCAAGGGCGAATGGATCAAAGCATCTTGGCACCCGAACGGAGAATCCGTAGTCTGTTTATCCGCCAACGGCATGATCGCTTTCTTCGCTCCTTCCGCCAAAATCTTTTACAAGTCCGTCAATCTGCAATTGCGAAGGGTGAATGACTTTTGCCTTTCTCCGGCTGGCGACGAAATTTTGGTCAGTACTGACTCGGGACAATGTTTCGTCAAAAGTTTTCCGGTTTCCGAAAACCTCTACGTCATTCATGAAGACGGAGAACGGAAAACCTCCGAAGATTACTATTTCGCCCTAGCCAAGGAAAAACTCGAGCCCATCTTGCCATTTTCAAAATTCGTCAAGCAATTCCCGGATACCGGAAAATCCAAAATCGTGCGGTCGCCCGATGACAAATGGACGCTCACCTGCCTAGACGGAGCTCTGCGGCTTTGGAGAAATGGCTCGGAAACCTGTTTTTCCATTCTGGGAGAGAAACTTTCCTCACCCTACGAAAGTTGCGCATTCACTCCTTGTGGAAGGTATGTTGTCGGAAAGTTAAGTTCGGGCCATCTCCTCGTTTATCCCAGCAAGCAAGAGGAAACCATTCCCTCCTCCGGGTATTTCAAAAAAGCGATCCATGGAAAAACACCTTGATCTCATCGTACTTGCAACTTCTTAGCCTCTTTGACACGTAAAATTTACGTTGATCTGTGCCTCTAAGTTTCTAATAAGTTTGGGAGTCACCCTAAGTGTAAAACGCAAATCTTCAACATGACCAAAGAAAAATCTTGCCTACTGAATTCAATTTGGATTTCGGCAACGCTTCTTTTTTGCAGTTGCGGAGGAGGGGCAGGATCCACCTTACCCGATGCCCCGCCCCCCTATCCCGGTTTTCCCATGCCTTCCCAAAATCCCGGATCCGACGTAGCCGCGCCCTATCCGTCCGGCGGCGCCTATGCGCCCACCGCCCCTTACACCCCCCCGCCAAGTTACGCTCCCCAAGTCCAAGAGTCCATAACTCCAGCGGTTTCAGCAAGGTATATGGTCAAGGCCAAGGGAAACCTTTGGGTCTTGGTTCAGGATCAATTTGGGAACGAAGTGGATTGGAGAAAATTGCAAGCCGGCGATCAGTTTCCCATCAATCAGGCCGGTTCGCTGACCGTCACCCTTTCCTCTTCCGACAAGGCCGACATTCTCGATTCCGACAACAAGAAGATCGAGATCAATTCCAAGAACAGCGGGATCTCGATTGTCCGCCTTCCCTAAGTAATTTCGTTTGGGGAAACGGAACTTACCCTCACTGAAGTGTCGGACTGCTGTTTGAAGGAGCAGGTTCGGCAGTTGCCTTGTCTTGGATTTCCAACTCCAAAAGTTGGATCGGCGGATCCTCGAGACGAACTCTGACGTAAGCGCATCGTCCCTTGAGAAACTTGAAGGACACCAGGCTCCACCTGTAAACCTTATCGGTTGCCTCATCAAAAACCGCGCGGCGGTAATCCCAAAGATAACCATTCCCTCCATCCAAACTTCTTCCCTCGGGCGGACCCATCAACTCCTCGATCTCGATCCGATTGCTCCCCACCGCCAACGCTTCCAAGTTGCTTTTCCTCAGAATGATTGCGTTTTTTTGAAACTCCTCTTCGTCCTGAGCGACTGCAGGTGATTGCGACCGGCTCTGCCCCACCACCTCATAACGAGTTTGCTGACAGGAGGAAACTGCGAGGAGGAGGAATGCCAAGGCAAAGCGCCCGGCGTGAGGATGGGTGAAGGTGCGTTGCATGAAAAACTGGAGTTGGGAAATCGTTTCGTACTTCCGGGAATTCTAAAAGAGCTTCCCAAGGATTGGCAAAAGAAAAGCCACGCGAATATCATTTCGAACCTTCAATAAAAGTGAAGGGCCGGTGGGTCGAAAACAAATGGCGGAGAGAACGGGATTCGAACCCGTGGAAGGACGATTAGCCCTTCACCGGTTTAGCAAACCAGCGCATTCG
>NZLE01000003.1 GCA_002692605.1 Opitutia bacterium | reverse complement strand
CGAAAAAGGGTGTCAGTAGCTTCGCCCGTCCTTGTTTTCGTAGTAATTGAGAAAAGCCTTGTGAGCCACGCGGTAGCCCCCGGGGGTCGGATAATCCCCCGTGAAGTACCAGTCACCCGAATGATCCGGCAAGGCTTCATGGAGATTTTCGATGCTTTGGTAAATGATCTCCACCTCGGTCACACCATCCAAACACTTGGGCTTCACCAACTCCGCAACCTTGGCGGAAATTTCCGAAGGTTCGAAATTCTCATAGACCCGCTTGACCTGATTTTCAAAAACCGGCTTGGTTTCCTCCAAGGCCTCCCGGCATTTTTTCGCCACTTCCGCAAGCAGTCCCTCGTATCCTCTCTCCTTGATCAATGCGACGGCTGCCTGGAAGGCGATGAATTTTCCCAACTCCGACATATCGATGCCATAGCAATCGGGATAGCGGATTTGCGGGGCGGTCGAAGCGATCAGTAATTTTCGGGGTTTGGAACGCCCGAGAATCTTGAGAATGCTCCGCTTCAGGGTGGTTCCCCGGACGATCGAATCGTCAATGCAGACCAAAGCATCCTCCTTCTCGCGGACCACGCCGTAAGTGATGTCATAAACGTGGGAGACCAACTGGGCCCGCCCGGATTCCTGACTGATGAAGGTCCGGAGCTTAATGTCCTTGTTGGCGATTTTCTCCCCGACCGGCCAATTGTCCATCACCAGTTCATTGATCAGTTCGTCGGTCAGTTCGTCCTTCTTGCGCGCTTCCATGAGACGACGCTTGACCTCCGCACGACGGACCAATCTGAGTTGTTCCATGAAACCGTAGTAGGCGCTCTCCGCGGTATTCGGAACGTAACTGAACACGCTCTTGGAAAAATCCCCGCCGACGGACTCAATGACCTGCGGAACCAACAAGGCTCCCAGTGTCTTGCGTTCGGCGTAAATATCGGGATCATTTCCACGGGAAAAATAAATCCGTTCGAAGGAGCAACCGGTTTGCCTGGCCGGATCATCCGCGAAGCGCTCGACGATGACTTCTCCACTCGCCCGGGCCACCACGATGGTTCCCGGCTTGATCTCATCAATCTCTTCCGCCTCCTTATCAAACACGGTCATCAGCGGAGCCCGTTCCGAAGCCACCGCCACCACCTCGTCGTCCTCGAAAAAGAACCCTGGGCGGATGCCCAATGGGTCCCGCATCGCAAAGGCATCTCCGTTTCCGATGATACCCGCCAGGGCATAGCCACCGTCCCAATGAGCGGCTGCCTTGCGAAAGATTTCCGGCAAATGAATCCGTTCCCCGATCCAGCGGGCATGCTTTTCTCCGGCCACTCCCTCCTCCGACGCTTGACTGGACAGAAGGTCGTTGGCCCCATCCAAGTGATATCCCGTTTCCTCGAGAATGGCCTGCGTATCGGTATCAAAGACCGGATGTTGTCCGCGCTCGACCAGTTTTTGGTTAAGAAAGTCGACATTGGTAAGATTGAAATTCCCCGCCACCATGAGATTTTTCCCCGGCCAATTGCTCTTGCGAAAATAAGGGTGGCAGGTGGTCGACCCATACGCTCCCGAAGTTCCGTACCTCAGATGCCCAAGAAGAATTTCTCCACCATAATCGAAATGTTCCTTAATGGTCTCTGGAAATTCGGGAAAGGCCTTCCCTCCCTCATAGAGGTTGTCCAAACTTTTGTGCTGTCCTCCGAAAATTTTGGTGAGGGCCTTGGTGCTGGTGCTTCGCTCGCGGAACATAAACGCTTCTCCCGGAGGCATATTGAGCTTCATCGATCCGATACCGGCTCCATCCTGTCCACGATTGTGCTGCTTTTCCATCAGCAGAAAAAGCTGATTGAAACCCCAAAGGGCGGTCCCGTATTTTTCGGAATAATGAGCTAAGGGCTTCTTGAGCCGAACGAGAGCGATTCCACAGTGATGTCCGATTTCGTCGCTCATATCAAAAGTCAGCTTGAACTCATGCGAGCAGGAATGGCATCTTCCCAAAGCTTCTGCAACGAAGAAACGTCCGCGGACAAAACTGCTTTTCCTTCGACTTGAAGGAGCAATTCGCCCGAGTCATCGCTTTGTCCTAGGGTTTGAGCGGGAACACCCGCTTTGCTTGCGTTATCGAGCAATGCGGAAGTGCTGTTTGGCTCCACGGCCACCACCACCCGACCCTGACTCTCTCCAAAAAGCAAGCCATCCAACCTCCCGGACGGACCGAGTTGATCAACGGTGACCCTAGCTCCGCAAGGAGCTTCTCCGAAAAGCATTTCCACTAGGGCGACCAGCAAACCACCCTCGGCCAAATCATGAGCCGACTCGACCCGGCCACCTCCAATTTCCGAAAGGATCAAGTCCTGCAGCCGGGCTTCGGCTTCCAGATCCACCTCTGGGACCAAACCCTCCTTCTTCCCATATTGAGTCTGCAGGAAATAACTCCCACCCATTTCATGAGGCAAACCACCAAGCAAGACCAAATCCAAACCGCCTCGCTCGATGGAAGAACGGGTCACCATTTCCGCTTTCTCAATCAACCCAACCATGGAAACGACGGGGGTCGGATCGATCGCGCCTTCCCCATGCTCATTGTATAGACTGACGTTTCCACCCACCACTGGAACGTCAAAGTGGGCACAGGCATCCGCCAGACCCTTGACGCATTCCCGGAGCAGAAAATAAGCCTCCGGTTTGTTGGGGTTCCCAAAGTTCAGGTTATCCGTCACCGCAAGGGCCTTGGCCCCCGAACAGGCCAAGTTNCGCATGCATTCGACGAATGCGATCTGAGCTCCGCGGTAGGGATCGAGGTAACAGAAGCGATTGTTGCAATCATTGGCGATCGCCAAACGCTTGTCGATCCCGGCAATGCTCAAGTGAACCACACCCGCATCGCTCCCCGGTTCCACGGTGCAACCGGACATCACCATATGGTCGTATTGCCTCCAGACCCATCTTTTGGAGGCGATCGTGGGATGACTCAGCAGGCTTTCCAAGGCTCCCGCCACTTCGCCCTCCCCCAACTCCGGAACCGACTCCGGCTTCCATTCCCGAGCTTGAACCACGTGAGCGGGTTCACTGACCGGTTGGTCGTAGACGGGGGCTTCGTCAGTCAGGGATTTCGCAGGCAAATCCGCAACCACCACACCCTTGTGGCGGACTACCATGCGATCCCCTTCCTTGACCTCTCCGATCCGAGCCGCGTGCAAGTCCCATTTCTCGAACACTTCCTCCAGCTCGCGCTCCCGGCCACGCTTGACGATCACCAGCATCCGCTCCTGACTTTCGGAAAGCATGATTTCATAAGAGTTCATCCCTGACTCACGCTGCGGAACCAAATCCAAATCAATCTCGATTCCGGATTCTCCCCGGGAAGCGGTCTCGCAGGTCGAGCAGGTCAAACCGGCGGCCCCCATATCCTGAATGCCAACNACCAAACCCGGAATGGCCATCATTTCCAGACAAGCCTCCAGCAAAAGTTTTTCCATGAATGGATCCCCCTTTTGCACCGCAGGTCGGTCCTCGGCGCTTTCCTCGGTCANTTCGCGGGAGGCGAAACTTGCTCCACCCAACCCGTCACGCCCGGTTCCGGGACCGACGTAATAGACCGGGTTACCCACTCCGGTGGCGGCTCCCTTTTGAATATCCTCATGCCTGAGAATGCCGGCGCAAAGCGCATTGACAAGGGGATTGCCTTCGTAGCAGGAATCGAAATATACGTCTCCGCCCATATTGGGAATCCCCAGACAATTCCCATAGTGGGAAATCCCGCTGACCACTCCACGGAACAAACGCTTGACGAGGGGGGAATCCAGGTCTCCGAAGCGCAGGGAATTGGTCAGCAGCACGGGACGGGCCCCCATCGTGAAAATGTCGCGCACGATCCCGCCCACTCCGGTGGCCGCCCCCTCGAAGGGCTCGATGGCGCTCGGGTGATTGTGAGACTCGATCTTAAAGGCGACCCCCCAGCCCTCACCGACGTCAATGACCCCGGCGTTTTCCTCACCCGCCTTGACGAGAACCTGACCGATCGCATCCTTGTCCTTCTTTTCGGTTGGAAAAAGTCGGAGTAATTTCCGGGTGTTCTTATAGGNGCAGTGCTCGGACCACATCACCGAGAAAATCCCCAGTTCGGTCAGATTGGGCACCCGGCCGAGAATACGAAGAATATCCTCGTACTCCTCCGGCAACAAACCATGCTGGGAAACCAATTCCGGGGTGATCTCCACATTCAGACAGGGATCGGGATTCGGAGGCAGGGACGTCGTATCGTCGGTCATTGGGAAACGGGCTCAACCGCAGGAGCCGAAAGAATAGGTTCGAGAAAAGCCTTCAGTACGGGGANACCGTCAAGGGTGGGATGGTAGGGCTCGACCGCCCGTTCGGGGTGAGGCATCATGCCGTAGACGTTTCCGTCCCGATTGCGGATACCCGCAATGTCATTCAGCGAACCGTTGGGGTTNCCTTGGTAACGNAGCAGAATCTGNTTGTTCTCCTCCAAATCGGAAAGAGTGGATTCCTTGACACGATAGTTTCCTTCCCCGTGAGCAATGGGCAGGAGAAGGTTCGACCCGAGCTTGGAGGAATGGAAGCGGTCGTTTGAATCCTCCGCCTTCAAGGCTTGGTTGACGCAACGAAATTCAAGACAGTCATTTCGAATCAGGGCTCCGGGCAAAAGCCCCGCCTCGCAAAGAATCTGAAACCCATTGCAAATTCCCAAGACCTGCCCTCCTTGCCCNGCGAATCTCTGCAGATCCGCGGTGATCGGCGAAAAGCGGGCAATCGCNCCGCAACGAAGATAATCNCCGAACGAGAAACCGCCCGGTACGATCACCGCCTCGGTTTCGGATGGCAGTGGGTCCTTGTGCCAGACCCGCCGGGCGGGAATGCCCAAGACNTCCTTCACCGCATGCTCGGCGTCCCAATCGCAATTGGATCCGGGAAATTGCAAAATCGCCACCTTCATGATTCGCCTTGCTCCTCTTGGGTTTCCTCTTCACCGAAGACTTCCTCCACCACGGGATTGGTGAGGATTCCAACGCCATCGATTTCCACCGTCACCTCATCCCCGGGAACCAAAAAACGCTTTGGATCCCGNCCCTCACCCACACCGGAAGGAGTCCCTGTTAGGATCAGAGTTCCGGGTAGCAAGGTGGTGCTTCCACTCAGGAAGGAAATCAGGGTAGGCACGTCGAAAATCAAGTCATCGATTCCGGATTCCTGCACCTTGTCCTGNTTCAGGTAGGTGCGGAGGGTCAATTTGGACGGATCGGGAATCTCATCCGCCGTCGCGAGGCACGGACCCACCGGGCAAAAGGTGTCGAAGGTCTTTCCCCGGCAAAACTGCCCCCCACCCTTCTCTTTCTGCCAGTCCCGGGCGCTGACGTCATTCACGCAGGTGTAACCGAGTACGTATGACAAGGCCTCGCTTGGCTCGACGTTCTTGCAGGGTCGACCGATCACCACGCCCAATTCACCTTCGTAATCGACTTTGTCACTGCGCAAAAACCGTGGTATGACTATGGGGTCACCGGGGTTTTGAATGGCGGTCGGAGCCTTCATGAAGACCATCGGATGCTTGGGAACGTCCATGCCGGTTTCCTCGGCGTGAGCCCGGTAATTCAAACCGACCGCATAGATGCACCGGAAATCAATCGGAGTTAGCAGACGGAAGGGGGTGATTCTTTGGTCCGTACTTTCAAAATCCCCATCGGGTTTCTTTTCGATCAGGAAAGTCTGGCCCTGCTCGTCAAATCGGCCAAAACCCATCTGTCCGGCTTGGTCAAGGTAGCGGAAAATTCTCACCCTTGCTCGATCTCGAAACGATAATCCTCGATCACCGGATTGCTCAGCAACCCATCGCACAATTCATCGATCTTCGCCCGGGTCTCCGGAGTATCCTCCCCCGCTAGCTCGAAAGAGATGGTCTTTCCCACCCGCACGCCTTCGACGGACGCGTGCCCCAGGCTTTTCATCGCTTGCTCGACCGCGGCGCCTTGGGGATCCAAGACCGTGGCCTTGGGAGAAACGTATACCATTACCTTCACAACTCCTTCTTAGAAGGAGCGAAGGCCCTTCCTTCAATCAAAATTTGCGCACGTTAGGAAAAAGTCGTGAACAAGGCCATCAGCTTTGGGACAAAGGATGAAAGTTCGCGTGTTCATCGAGCAGTCTNTCGACCTCGACCTGCGTGTAAACCTGGGTGGTTCCTACGTCCGCATGCCCCAACATCTCCTGCACCGCCCGAACGTCCGCTCCCCCCATCAGCAGATGGGTGGCGAAGGAGTGCCTCAAGCCATGCGGAGTCAGGTTTTTCTCAATGCCCGCCCGGCGGGTGTACTCCTTGACCAGCACCCAAACCATTTTNCGTGAGATTCCCTTGCCCCGCTTGCTCAGAAACAATTCTCCACCGGTNCCNTCCTTGGTCAAGGCCGGACGTCCCCCATGCAGNTAGTTCCGGATGGCCTGAACCGCAAGACGCCCAACCGGCACCACGCGTTCCTTGGACCCTTTTCCGAAAATCCGAGCAAATCCTTCNTCGAGATCCACCGCAGTCATGCGAAGGTCGCAAATTTCAGAGACCCGCAACCCGCTCCCGTACATCAGCTCGAACAAGGCGCGGTCCCTCTTGCCCAAGGGAGTCTGAGTGTCGGGNGCGTTCAGAAAACGCTCCATCTCCTCAATGGTCAGGCAATCGGGCAAGGAACGGCCTTTTTTGGGATTGGCCAGCAANTCGGTGAAATCCTCATCCAAAACGCCCTCGCCGACCANGTAGCGCGCCATCATCCGAACCGAAGACAACTTGCGGGCCAAACTGGACACCGCGTAGGATCCCCGGGTCAGGCTCGACAGCCAGTTGGACAAATGTTCGAGNTGGGTCGAGCGCCAATCCCGCACTCCCTGCTNGGCCAGATTCAAGGAGCATTGCGTAAGATCGGCCTCATAGGAAAGGACGGTATTCTTGGCCAATCCCTTCTCGAGTTGAACCCATGCGAGGAAGGAACTGATCTCAGGCTCGAAGGCAGGCGGCGGCTCCAGAGGGGCCTCTCCCCTTTCCCTCCGCCTGACTTTTGATTTCGAACCCATTCCGCGCCTTATCCAATCTTNAGGAAGGAGTTCGGACCGGGGCGGTTTCTCCGGCGAAGAGCTTTCGGTAAATCCGGTTGAGGGGCGGCTTCAATCGACTGACCATGTACTTTTCCTTTCTCAAGGCTCCATATCCGTAGCGGTAACTGGCNGCCAACCGCGGATAGGTGAACACCTCATTGCGATCGAGAATCTCCTGNAGGCGCTTGAGGTANAGCATCCCCACCTCGACGTTGGTTCTCCAATCGAANGCCTGACGGTAATGCAAGTCCGTTACGTCGGTCCACGCGGCCTCGGTCAATTGCATCATCCCCCGGGCGACGGAGCTTTCGGCATTCGCATCCAAACTACTCTCCGCGTGGCAGATCGCATAGACGAAATGGGGATTCAACCCATGGAGCGGAGCCTCCTCCTTGATTTTCTTCCACACCAAATCCTCCGCAATGTAATTCGCATCGCTATCCAAATACCTGCACGAAACCAAAACACCCACTGCAAAGGAGCCNAAGGCAAGTGTCTTCCACCACATCCTCCTCATCGTAACAATCAAGCGCGTCCCCTCGACACAAGCAAGGATCAAAGAGAANGGACGGNGAAAAACCCNATATNCTCGAACTAGGTGAGCAGAAGAAAGGCCAAGAGAAAGAGCATACCGAACAAGGCGGTCAGGCCAACCGGATGAANGCCCAGACCCGCCCGTTTGGAAATCCGGGCCTTGGCCCGGTCTCTTTTGTCATTTCCAAGCAAACCGGCCGCATGCAGGGGATCGGCCAAAAATTCCAGAACGTGCACCTGACCTGCCCGGGTGAACAGGTTGACCCGGCGAACGATTTCGCCCTGAAAGATTCGGTGGGCCCAATCGTTCAGGCCATTCCAAAACAGAGCCATGGCTTTGGTGAAACCGCGNCCCGCCTTGCGGTAAATCCANTCCACGTCGAGATTGACCGAAGGCAATTCGGGCGGNTACTTGCCCCATAAATTNAAAAGCGTGAAAGCGAGAGCGGAAAAGAGCAGGATTTCGAATTGCGTGATCACGTGCGTCGCATCGTAGGGGTGGTATCCGCTGGCTCCGTTGGGAAGAAGAGCGTACAACCATTGGGGGTTGCANCCCAAAAAGACNCACAGNAAGGAGGCAATCCCCATGGCAATCAACATATTGANCGGAGCCTCCTTGGGCCGCTTGCCGGAATCGTGAGCGAAAAAGGCAAAGAAGGGAATTTTGATTCCGGCNTNGTGAAANACCCCNGCGGATGCGAAGAGCAGGCACAACCAAACCAACACGTGCCCATTCTTGGCGGCTTCCGTAATGATGATCGATTTGCTGACGAAACCACTGAAGAGCGGGAACGCGGAAATCGAAGCGGCGCCCACGATGCAGAATCCGGTGGTCCACGGCATGGTCTTGTACAGTCCGCCAAGATGGGATCCGCGAATTTCCCCGGTCCGGAAAAGCACCGCNCCCATACTCATGAAAAGCAAACCCTTGTAAAGCACGTGAGTGAAGGCATGGGCGATGGCTCCGTCGATCGCCAGATCGGTNCCGATGCCGATGCCCACGACCATAAATCCAATTTGATTGATTTTACTGTAGCAAAGCACCCGGCGCAGATCATTCTCGATCACCGCGTAAAANATGGGAAACATTGCCATGACCCCGCCGATGGTGATCAGAACCTCCGCCCCCGGAAACAGCCNGGCCAACATGCAAACCGCGCATTTGGTGGTGAAGGCGCACAACCAGACCGGGCCGGTCGGCGTAGCCTCGGCGTACCCATCCTTGAGCCAGACGTGCAAACCCGGAAAGGCCGCCTTNATGCCCACCGCGAGNAGGATCAGCAAGGCTCCCAANTCCCCCGNNTCCAAGGCCTCCGNCAGGGGAGCCAGAGACAAGGCATCCGCTCCCTCTCCGTGGTAGCGGAAAATGATGCCCGCCAACAGAAGCAAGCCCGAGGAAACGTGAAAGAAAAGATAGCGAAAACCGGATTCCTCGGCTTCCTTGGTCCGCCTTCCCCAAATTTGAAAGACCGAGGTGATGGCCAAGCCCTCCCACCAAAGAAACAGGGAGAGCATGTCGCCCGCAAAAGCAACCCCCACGGCGGAGGCCGCATACAGCAGAGCCATGGAAACCTGCCAGGGATCCCGGAGGTGAAAGGAGTAGATTCCCGCTACCAGGGCGGCGATGTGAAAGAGATAGCCAAAGAGCTTGGCCTGTCGGTCCGCCATCACGGACTGGATTTCGTAACCGAACAGGGAAAGAGTCGAGGAGGAGCCCACCTCCATGGTGTGGACGTACCAAAGCCCGATGATCGGAGCGAGGATCAGGGCCAGCGATGCGAACCTTCCCCGCAAACAGGCGGCGACGATTCCACCCAGAAGCAGGGCGGTTGCGGGATGAGTCCCGAGCTCGGAGCTGGCGGCCAGAAAATTCATCTCAGCGATCCCAGTAGTCCTCCTCCCTCATCAAAGTCCGCTTCCCATTCCAATCCCTCATCAACTTGGAAACGTAAACCAGACCTACGCAGGCGACGAACCCGTAAAGTCCGTAAAAGGCGGGCAGGGTTTCGATTCCATGCAGGGCGAAGTCTTCTCCGAAGGCTTCGTGCTTATGCCAGCCGAGGCTGAAGATGACGTCAGCCAGGATCACCAGACCGCAGACCCAATAGAAACCCCTGATGATCTTCCGAACGTTCACCGGATCGTCCAACCAATGCTTGGATTCCTCTTTCTTTTCTTTTGCCTTGCTCATGATGCCGTGGGATTCATTCGGAAATTCCCGCCAAGCGGAGCAGCGGTCCGGATAAGAAGAAAAGAACGAAGCAACCGATCGCGGTCAAGACCAAGGGAACAACACAGGCCATGGGGGCCTCCCTGATTCCCTCTTCCTTCTCCGACTCCTCGGTCCTGAAGAAGGCGGTCACCGCCACGGGAAGAAGATAGAAAACGTTGAGCAGAGAACTGATCAGCAAGACCACCACCACCCACAGGGCATCGCGATCCAAGGCTCCGAGGGCGAGGTACCACTTGCTGATGAAACCGCCGAGCGGAGGTAAACCGATCACGCTGAGGGATCCGATCATGAACGCTCCCATGGTGAAGGGCATCTTCCTGCCCAAACCCCGAAGCTCGCTGACGTATTTCTTGCCCGTGGCCACGAAGATCGCCCCGGCGCAAAAGAACAAGGTGATTTTGCCGCAGGCATGCATGGCAATGTGGAGCACCGCCCCTCCCGCCGCCAAGTCCGTGGCCAGGGTCGCCCCCAGAATCACGTAACCCAATTGGCCGATGGTCGAGAACGCCAAGCGACGCTTGAGGTTGTCCTGAGACATCGCGATCAGGGAGGAGATCAGGATGGTGGCGCAGGCCAGGATCATCAACCAGTGCTCGCCGCTGAGATTGACCAGGACTTCGGTCCCGTAAATGTCCGCATACACCCGATAGACGCAAAAGACGCCCACCTTGACCACCGCCACCGCATGAAGAAGAGCCGAAACCGGAGTGGGCGCCACCATCGCTCCGGGCAACCACGAATGCAAGGGCATCAGCCCGGCCTTGGCGAAACCGAAGGTGAACAGGGCCAAGAGAGTCAACTGGGTTACCTGAGAGAAGGAACCGACCTTTCCGGTATCGGCGAGAAAATCCATGGTGACCTCCCCGCCGTCGAGCCAGACGTAACACCAACTCAGGGCTGGAAGCAGGAGGCACAGAGAGGTGAAAAGCAGGTAACCGAGGTAGGTTCTTCCTCCCGTCCGGGCCTCCTTGTCCTGCATGTGAGTGACCAGGGGGAACGTGGAGACCGAAAGCATTTCGTAAAAGAAATAAATGGTCAGCAGATTGGCCGAGAAGGCCACCCCCATGGTGGCGGAGAGGGAAAGCGCGAAATACGAATAGAAACGGGTCTGAGCGTGCTCGTGCAAACCGCGCATGTATCCGATCGCATACAGGGAGGTGGCGATCCAGAGTACGGAAGCGACGCAGGCGAAGAGCAGACCCGGCCCATCCACCCGGAGAAGCAGGGGCACGTTGGTGAAGACCTGCCAAATTTGGAATTCGATGATGGCCCCGCCCAGAACCAGCGGGACCATGGAGAGAACCACGGAGGCCTGAATCCCCGCGGCCACGAAAGTGAACAACTCACGGAGGTTGGCCCGCTTTTCCCCCGCCAGAATGATCCCGATCATTCCCAACCAGGGAGCCAGAAAAGCGATCAGCGGACGAACGTCCTCCACGATCCAGGGCGCGATCAAATCAACGGAAGGGGCAAGCCCTTGGGCGACTAAGGGAGGATTCATGGGTGCCCGGTTCCTTTCGGCAAGTCGAAGGGTTCGAGGAAAAGCTCGATCTGGTTGACCACGTCCTGGTTGTAGATTCCGATGACCAAGACGACCGAAGCGGCCAAGAGGAGCGGAATGAGCATGGAAAGCGGACCTTCGTCGAACCTCGTCTGTTCTTCGGTCAGACCAAGATCCCCGTGGCCATGACCGAGGTTCTTACCCTCCTCGTTGACCGCCAGATGAATGCGTTCGATCAGGCGGAAGAACAGCACCACCATGACCATGGTGGAAAACATCAGGACCACCAGGTATTCCCATCGTTGGGAAACCATACCCCCGGTGATCAGGTACCACTTGCTGAAGAACCCGCAGGTCGGGGGAAGCCCGATGATGGAAAAACCACCCACGAAAAACCCGATCATGGTCAGGGGCATCTTGGCGAAGAGGCCCCGCAAACCATCGAAGTGCGTGGTCTTGGCCTTTCGCAGAATCAGGCCCGCTCCGAGGAACAGACACAGGGTCATGCAGGCGTCACTGATGATATGAAAGATCGAACCGATCAATCCGTAGTAGTTGTAAATCCAAACTCCTCCGACCATGTAACCGACCTCCGCCACGATCAGGTAGGCCAGCATCCGCTTGATCTCCCTTTGGGCGAGGGCCATGACCGCGGCGCAGGTAATGGCCACCACCACCAGCCAGGGCATGAATTCCGACCAGAGGGTGGATTCGAAGGAAAACTCCACCCCAAAGACCGTCAAAGTCATGCGTATCATAACGTAGATCATCACCTTGGTCACCAAGGGAGCCAGCAAACAGGAAGTGGTGGTCGGGGCGTTGCAGTAGGCATTGGGCAGCCAGGCGTGAAAGGGAAAGAAAGCCATCTTGATGAGAATGCCCAATCCGATCAGCGCAAAGGCAACCTGCATGCTGGGCGAATCCATCAAGCCATTGGCCTGTATCACCTCCTGCACCCCGACCATGTTCAGGGTGCCGGTCTTGATGTAAAGGTAACCCACTCCGAGCAGGTAAAGGGAAGCCCCGATGGTTCCGAGGATAAGATAATTGAAGGTGGCGGCGGCCGCCCGGTTCGTGCCCATCGCGATCAAACCGTATCCTGTGAGAGCCGCAACCTCGATCAGCACGTAGAGGTTGAAGGCATCCCCGGTCAGGCAGATTCCCGCAAGACCGGTGATTTGCAGAAGAAAAAGCACGTAAAACAAAGGCTCCTTGCCGGGAGTCTCCTCCCGCACCGGAAGCTTCGAGTAAAGGGAAACGATCAGACCGACGCCCAGCACCACCAAAGTGATCAGGGCTCCGAGCAGATCCGCCCGAAACTCGATGCCCACTCCCCGGGGAAAGGCATCGAGGGTCCATCCACCGAGGATGTAGGAAACCTCGTGAACGGGAGACTGAACGGCCTGCATCAGGGTCTCCGCCCCCGCCCAGGTCGCTCCAAGCATGGAAAGTCCGGAAATGGGGTAGCACAACTTGCTTTGCCTCATGCCCACCAAAGCGCATGCAACCGCTCCGAAAAGGGGGAATATGAAAATCCAGGCAATCGCGTTTTCCATCATGCCTTTTTGTCTCCTCCCGAACCCGGTTTGCGTTTGGCCGGTTTTCGCTTGGACGTGGATTTCCCTTGGGACGCGGACCCGCTTTTTCTCGATGGCGATGCGGTGGCCTTTTTCGCGGTGGCCGAACCCTTGGCTTTCTTTGGAGACTGGGATTGGTTCGACTTGAGCGGAGATTGGGACGCCCGGTCGTCGGCCCGTTCGATCTTGGTCAACAACTCGTCCTCCTCAATGGTTCCGTATCCCTGATAGATGCGCTGGGTCAGAGCGAGGGCCAAACCCAGGGTTGCCACGCCCACCACAATCGCAGTCAGCATCAGCACGTGAGGCAAAGGATTGGCGTACTGCTTGATTTCCTCGTCCTTCAGGGCGACCGGACCATGATGAGCCTCCGCTTCCTCCCCACCCTTCTCCGGATGATGGTGAACTTCACCGTGAGGATCGTGTTCCGCCTTGTAGATCGGAATGGTCGCTTCCTCCTTCACCGCAATGGAAACGTAAAAGAGAATGATCGCTGTCTGAAAAACCGACATGCCGATCAATTTCTTGATCAGATTCCGCTTGGAGATCATGGCATGCAGACCAATCAGCAGAAGAACCACGTAAATGAAATAGTTCAAGCGCTCGAACAGCAACTCGTTGACGATGGCTCCGTCCTCGAACATATCGCTTAAATCGGAAGCAAGCGTTCAAAGACCGCCCTTCAAACGACCCTCCGTGGACAGGTTCGCATAGAGCGCGAACATGATT
>NZLE01000002.1 GCA_002692605.1 Opitutia bacterium | reverse complement strand
TTCGCTCCAGCAATTCTCCCGCGGGGCCAACGAAGGGCAGCCCTTTCTTCTCCTCCTCGGCACCCGGGGCTTCCCCGCAAAGGAAAAGGTCCGTATCCAAATTACCGGTTCCAAATACGACCTGAGCATTCGGATTCAGTTGACTTGCGCAGGTTTCGCAATTGAGAACCTTTTCCTTCAACCAATTCCACTGCTCGGTTTTCGTTCCTTCCGGCAACTCCAAAACCGGAGGTTTGGGCAAGCTCCCGGCAAACTGGATTGGTTCCGCATAGCGAACCACGGATTTCGATTCTTCGGGTCTTTTTCCGGGCGTGGCCAACTCACGAACGGACTCGGACTCAATAGCGACGTTGCCTTCGGGTTGGCTTGCTTGAACCGTTGTGGGAAAGGCTTCTTCCAAAGCCCGTAAGGTCTTCTCCTCCACATAAATTTCACGCACTCCTTCGGACCGAAGCCTCCTAAGCTCAAGAAGTAAGGCGTGGGTATCTTCGACCAAACTTGGATTCATATGCGGTTAGCTCAGGATTGGACCGGAAAGTTTTTCGACGTACTTGGCAAGCAAATCGAATTCCAAGTTGACCTTTTGGCCTACCTGACGATCAACCAAGTTAGTCCGAGCGATGGTGTGTGGAATTAGCCAGACTGCAAAGGAAGATTCATTGACGTCGCAAACCGTAAGCGAACATCCATCCAAAGCGATGCATCCCTTGTCTACCAGATAACGCGAGTAATCCGCGGGAATTCCCACCTGAAGATATAAGTTCTTTCCTCTTTCCTCAAAAATTTCAATTAGGCCGCATGCGTCGACGTGCCCGGATACGAAATGACCACCCAACCGGGCATTGGCGGCAAGAGAACGTTCCAGATTTACGGAGGATCCAACCTCAATCTCTCCTAAATTCGTACGCTCCATGGTTTCTTCCAGCAAATCGAAGGAAGCTTCCTCGTCCGCATCCTCTCGCAGGGTCAGGCAACATCCGTTTACGGAGAGACTCTCACCCTGTCCCAATCCATCCGAACCAGAGAAAGGCAGGGAAAGACGCAGAACCCATGAATCCTTATCCTCTTTCAAGGATAACACTTCCCCTACGCTTTCAACAATTCCAGTGAACATGTGAATTAAGAATTTTTTTCAAGATTACCCAAAATGAGTGGAAAGATCATTTGACCTGAACAACATTGAAACTAGCTTGATAATTCGAACATGACAAATTCCATCTCAATTTGCAGGACATTTATTGCTACCCTTGCCGGGATTTCCCTCTTTCTCGGGCTTCACTCAAATGGCATTCCCTCCTCCAGTCAACGTGTTCCTTCCGATTCGTTTCTTATCCTATCGGTCAAGGCAAAGACCGTAATCGAAAAATCAGCCATGTGGAAAAGTGAGGTTTGGAGCCCGCTTCTGCAGAACTGGGCCATCCACCAAGCCGGTTTTTACGAACTCCTATTGGACGAAAACGCCAGCGGACTTAATCTTGAAGTTCCCCTACAAGTCTTTGCCAGATTGGATGAAAAGGAAATTCCCACGCCCGCCTTTGGAGTCATCGGTTCCATCTCCGATACGGATAGACTGGATCAGACGATCAAAACCCTCGCCGAAACCTTGGGATTGAAAAGGAAAACAGGGAAATCTCCGCGGTACGGCAAACCCGAGTTTCCCTACGAGATCGGTCGAAAAGGGAAAACCTTTTACGCGTTCGGCTATCTTCCCAAAATCCAAACCAAGGATACGTCGGCCAACGAAATGCACTTGGATCAGCTTTTCGATTCTTTTCCCAGAAAACCAAACTTGGAAAAGATGCCCGCAACCATGATCAGCCACTTCGAAAGAAATGCGGACTGTTCGGTCTACCTTGACGGAACCGGACTTGCTCGTGCGTTCGACAAATTTATCCCGAAGACGGAAAACATTTGGATTAACGCCATTCTTCCTCTCATCGATAGGCTCACTCATCGTTCCGTGGGACTCCACGCCTCCTCGTCCAAAGGAGTCATCAAGCTTCAGGCGATCGATTATTCCAGCTTGCGTGCACCCAAATCCATCCGAA
Source organism: Opitutia bacterium (assembly GCA_002692605.1). GTDB lineage: Bacteria > Verrucomicrobiota > Verrucomicrobiia > Opitutales > Seribacteraceae > Seribacter. Next base: position 19,410 of record NZLE01000002.1, on the reverse strand, counting down.
AGGACAAGCTTTCTCTCATCGACTCCATTCCGGGAGATGCTCCGATTGTCGCCAGGCTCAGTTTATCCGATGGAAAAATGCAGGAATGGGTAGGAGAGACCGCAGATCAACTGCTTCGCACTCTGACGGCTGGAAGAATGAACAAAGATTCGGTGCTACCGGGTTTCGACGCGTCCATTCGTGAACTCATCCAAGCGCCCAGCGGTGACTTCGTTTTCATAGGTGGTCCCTTTGACCCTAAAACCGCCACCAGTTCGGAGGGAACCCCGGTCTTGGAATACAACCCATCCTATGCACTTGGCGTACGTATCGCCAATCCCTTTCCCCTCAAGCAACTGCTATCCGGTCTCAATTCCGCAAACTCTCTCGATTCTCTCTTGAGTCTTCACGGCATTCAACTCGTTCAAGACAAAGATGCGCTCTGGCTGTCGACTCCACACTTTCAAAGAGAACTTGAAACTGGCAAACCCATTATTGCTCTCTCTTCGGTAAAAAAGAAATTCCTCAATGATCACGGCTTTTGCCTGAATTTTTCAATTCCACCAGTCACTCAATCGATCAGGAAATCGAGAGCCCTCTCCTTCTCTCAACTGAAAAATCTCGATTTCATCGACGAGTTTTCATCCCTTTCCGTTTCTCTGAAAGACAGGCAATTGGATATCGTCGGAAAACTCAGGCGAAAAAATTTGCATGGTTGGAAAGTCCTGTTCGAACACCTTGGGCAGGAACTGATCGACCTCAAAAACGACGGATTGTATCTAGCCATTGCCCGAGATGATTTCAATGCCTTGGCCATGGAAGTTTCCAATGGCGCTTTGGTAAACGCCAATGATCGATTCGGACACACTCCTCTACATTATGCCGCATACAAGGGAAATGCCCGTTTCGTCGACTATCTGCTCCGAAATGGAGGGGACCCGAACGTCCGCGGTCGTCACGACTCGACGCCCCTTCATAGCGCCGCTTGGGGTCGGAATATGGCAGTGGCCGAAGTTCTGCTTGAGGATGGGGCTGACGTAGATGCATCGACCGACGAAGGGGAAACTCCCGGAATGACGGCCGCGCTTCGTGGCGAGCAGGACTTACTTGAAATTCTTTTTGCGCTGTCGGCCGATCCCCACGCCAAAGACCAGCATGGAACCAACCTACTTGACTTGGCGGCCGCAGGCGGACACCAAAAAATCGTGGAATTGCTTAGCGAAATCGGAGTGTCCAACAACCATCCTCTGCATGTCGCTGCAGGTCTTGCCAATTTCGAAGTCGTTGAAAAACTACTGGAAAAGGGACACTCGGTGAATGACCGTGATTCGTTCGGAGCCACACCACTCCTCATCGCTGTGGTCGCCGGCCAAGAGAAGATGGTTGACCTGCTCCTCTCTAAGGGAGCCGATCCTCATCTCTCCGCAAAAGACGGATACACTCTCATGCATGGAGCGGCTTTCTCGGGAAAGAAAAGTCTCATCCGCAAAGGCCTTTCCTTCGGTCTGGAGATCAACTCCCGGTATGGACCCGAGGGAATCACTCCCGCGGACGTAGCTGAGGATGAAGGACCTGCCCTGCCCTACTTGCGCTCGATGGGAGGACGGACGGCTTGGGAATTGGGCCCTCACCGCTAGCCCCTAATGATCATGGCCCAAGCGTATCAGGCTCCGCCCAACGCCCGCCAGTTCACGATCCAATTTCCTCGCACCGGGAATCAATCCTTCCAAGAAATTCCAATATTTTTGCGAGTGATTCATTTCCCTTAGATGAGCAAGTTCGTGAAAAAGCACGTAATCTCCCAAAGCGCAGGGAAGAAGCATGATTCTCCAGTTAAGTGAGATGGTGCCCTTCGACGAACAGGAACCCCATCTGGTTCGCTGGTTGCCCACACGTATCCTTTTAGGCACCAGTCCGGATTTATTCATACAGTCACCGAGCCTTCTCGGAAGAAACTCCTTTCCCAAGAGAAGGCAGGCTTCCAACAAACTTTTTTCGATACTGCGATTCGGATCCAGGGAAAGCAGGGCTTTTTTCTCACTCACCTGCCAATCGAGAAAGGAAGCCTTTGGCCCAAAATGCCATTCGACAGGCAGTTGACTTTCCCTCAGGCAGAGCTTTCCTCCGTTTCTGAAATAGGTGGACAGAGGAACCTCCTTCGGAAATTCAGCCGCTTTCTTGCGAAGCCAATTTTCCTGCGCGAAAAGAAAGGTTTTGGCTTGGGAAAGACAAGTCCAGCGCGGAATGGTCAGCATCAAACGGTCGGAACGAACCATGCGCAAATTCATTCTTCGCGCTTTTACGGACCGAACGATCTCGTATTCGAAAACGAGTTCTTCGCCCAATTCCTCAAAGAGAATACTCTCCACAACTTTATTCAAGTGAGCATCTCAGTCCCTGCCAATCTTCGACTCGGCATCCAACTTTTTTGCCTGAAGAGAAGAAAAACGACGAAGAGCCGATTCCGGATCAATGCCAGACTCTCGACAGGCGCCAACCATTTCGAACAGAAGTTTTCCAGCTTCCTCTTCGGTCCAACCCTTTCCTTCGAATACGACGTCCTGATCCCAATGCCCTTTGCGCTCTAACCCAGCCTTCCGGACTCTCTTGTAGATGTCATGAGCAAAAAGCAAAGCCGGTAAACGCGGAGGCAAATCCTTGAACAGCGAGGATGAGTTTTCGGGCAAACCCTTTTCCTTTTTTTCTCGGGCTTTGATCGATTCCCAGCGATCAATGACCTCCTCGGCCGTTTTCATGCGGTCATCCTCGTCTCCAAATACGTGAGGATGCCTGCGAATGAGCTTTTGGTTCACTCCTCGCGCCACGTCCTCCAAATCGAATTTAGAGGATTCTTCGGCCAAAAGCGCATGAAAGACCACTTGAAGCAAAAGGTCTCCCAATTCCTCCTCCATGAGGACGTAATCTAGATTATCTATGGCCTCGAGAGTCTCGGATGCTTCTTCGACGAGGCATTGGGCCAAGGATTGGTGGGTTTGCTCTTGGTCCCACGGGCAACCTCCTGGTGCTCTGAGTTGGGCAACAATGTCTCTTAGTCGTTGAATTTCGCTCACTCTCGCGCATTGTGTTTAAAGAAACCTCAAGGGCAATTCATTCTCTGCAATCGGGTTAAAAATAATTCTTTATGGACAAATTATCGGAAATCATGAACTGGAAACGACGGGAGGTTGCTTCCCGCTCTCGTCCGGTCAGCGAACGCGAACTCACCCAATTGGGTGAACGCATGAAGGCGCGCGGTTCCTTTCTGAAAGCCCTATCCAACGACCAACTCTCGGTCATTGCGGAAATCAAGAGAAAATCCCCATCCGCAGGAATCATCGCGGAAGAAATTTCCGCTCCCGAACAAGCCAGATCCTACTGCAACGCTGGGGCCGATGCCTTATCCATCCTCACGGATGAAAAATACTTCGGAGGGAAATTGGAGGATTTATGGGAAGTGAATGACTTTCTTTTCCAACATCAAAGAAACACCCCAACCCTCAGAAAGGATTTCATGGTTCATCCCATTCAGGTTCTGGAGGCATTGGAAGCCGGCGCCCGAGCCATCCTTTTGATCGTACGGGCGCTCAACGACGAGGATTTGAAAAACCTGAGAAACTGCGCGGATACCGCCGGATTGGATTGTCTTTATGAAATTCATGAAGAGGAGGAGTTGGCAAGAGCCCTCAAGCTCGACCCGAAGATTCTCGGCGTCAACAACCGAGATCTTCGTAAGTTCACCACGGATTTGTCGACCACGGAGAACCTTTTCCCTCTGATACCCGATGGGATCATCAAAGTCAGTGAGAGCGGAATTCTCGAACCGGAAGATGCATGGCGGGTCAGAGATGCGGGAGCGGATGCAATTCTCTGCGGCGAGGCCCTGATGAAGTCGGAAGACCCCGAAAGCTTCATTGCCGATGCGAAGGAAGAGGACTGAAGCGCTCGCCTTGCTCAGACGAAGACATGCCACTTTCTCCATCCGCAACCAGAGAACTCCTTCTCCAACTTAACCATCGGCCCAAGAAAAAACTTGGACAAAATTTTCTCACGGACGGAAACATAGTTGAAAAATCCATTGCCATGGCAGACTTGCCCAAAGGCATGGCCACCTTGGAAGTGGGACCTGGTCTGGGCACCCTCACGCAAGAACTTCTGAAATATGCGCAAACCGTACATGCAGTCGAATTCGATGGGAACCTCTGTCAGAACCTAAGGGAAAGGTTCGCCTCCTTCATTTCACAGGGTAAACTCATTCTCACTGAGAAAGATGCGGTAAAAAATCCTCTGGGTTCGATCCCTCTGGACTGCCCGGACTACATGGTGGTGGCCAATCTGCCCTACGCCATTTCCTCCGCATGGATGGAAGCCTTGCTGGCCACTCGACAAATCCCCAGACGCATGGTGCTTATGCTTCAAAAGGAAGCGGTTGAACGAATGTGGGCCAAACCCAATGGAAAGAGCTTCAACGCTCTCAGTGTCTTTTTGCACGCTTCCTATACCTTAGAGATAAGTCATTCCGTTTCCAGACAATGCTTTCATCCAGTTCCGAAGGTTGATTCCGTTCTCATTCGCATGGACCGCTTGAAGAGCCCCTATCTCTTTTCCGATGAGTCGCGACATCTCATTCGTAGGATTTTCACCCAAAGGAGGAAGCAAATGGGCTCCCTTGCGAGAAGAGAGAAACCGCAATACCAATCAAAACTAATGGACTGGCTTAATCAAAATCAGTTACCGGCCAACTTAAGAGCCGAGCAAATTCCTCCTCAAGCTTGGCGGAAATTGGCACAATCCTTGAACACTTAGGCGGGTACGCCCGAACCACAGCATTTCTTGTATTTTTTTCCGCTTCCGCAAGGGCAAGGGTCATTCCGTCCGACTTTGGGTTGGTCTCGAACAACCGGTACGGCAACCTTGGGAATCTCAGGCGATTCGCTGGCTTCGAGAGAGGGAGCGGGAGAAGAGGGAGCGGTAAACCGATCGAAGCCCTTTCCACCAGTTGCATCCGGCCCAGTGGTCTTGGCCACGTCCGATAAGGCGGAAAGCATATTCTCGAATGCCGCCAAATTCGTTGATGAACGAAACATGCCCGAACAAACCTCCGACCGCATCGTACCCATCATCTCCTCAAATGCGCGGAAAGCCTCGTTCTTGTACTCACTTAACGGGTCTTTTTGTCCGTACCCTCGCAAGCCCACGCTGCGCCTCAACTCTTCCATCTCAGTCAAATGATCCTGCCAGTGAAGATCAGCCGCATGGACTACGACGTACCTTTCCAAACTTTGCAACTGCTCTGGGTTCTCCAATTTTCGCTTCGCGTCATAGGCCGTTGTGATCTTATCCAAAAGGATGTCCTTAACCTCCGCCTCATCCTTGCCCAAAAGATCATCGAGTCGCACCGACAAAGGAAAGGTGACGTTCACCCAAGAGGAAACAAGTGATTCCAAATCAGGCATCTCCTCGATTTTCGAAGCCTTGAACTCGGAGGGCGAAATACCGGCGAGCCTTTCGTCAATTTCCTCTTCGACGAGCTCGAGAAGAATCTTGCCGGGGTCTTCCTCCAAAAGTACGTCATTGCGAATGGAATAGACGATTTCTCTCTGACGATTGAGTACGTCATCGTATTGGAGCAATCGTTTGCGAATCGAATAGTTTTGTTGCTCCACCTTCTTTTGGGCATTTTGAATCGACCAATCAAGAGTTCCATGCTCCAAAACCTCATCATCGCCAAAGGACTTCTCGAGCATTTTCGAAAGAGCCCCTTGGTTGGCGAACAGGCGCATCAAGTCATCCTCAAGCGAAACGTAGAACCGGGATGCCCCGGGGTCGCCCTGACGAGCGCATCGTCCACGCAACTGTCGATCGATTCTCCTAGACTCATGCCTTTCCGTACCCAAAACCAAAAGTCCTCCCAGTTCCTTGACTCCCTCTCCCAACTTGATGTCCGTCCCCCGACCCGCCATATTGGTCGCAATGGTCACCGCACCCCGTTGACCCGCTTGGGCGACGATTTCCGCCTCTCGTTCGTGAAACTTCGCATTCAGAACGGTGTGGCGGATGTTGGCTCGTTTGAGCATACGACTGAAAACCTCCGATGATTCGACCGATGCAGTACCCACCAGCACCGGTTGACCCTTTTGGTTCGCTTCGGTCAAGTCCTCCAAGACCTGGTTGAATTTTTGCCGACGACCTTTGAACATAAGATCATTGAGATCCTTGCGTATGCAATCCCGGTGAGTCGGAATGACCATCACTCCCAACCGATAGATATCGTGGAATTCACCGGCCTCGGTTTCAGCGGTTCCAGTCATTCCCGCCAACTTGTCGTACATCCTGAAGTAATTCTGAATGGTGATGGTGGCATAGGTCTTGGTCTCTTTCTCTATCGCCACGCCTTCCTTGGCTTCGACCGCCTGGTGCAATCCATTGCTCCACCGTCGACCCGGCATCAAGCGACCGGTGTTCTCATCGACGATCATAACCTTGCCCCCTTGCACGACGTATTGCTTGTCCTTTTCGTAAAGGCCGTATGCGCGAAGCAGTTGAGAAACCGTATGAATCCGCTCGCTTCGAACTTGAAAATCACGCTCCGCCTCCTCGCGGTCACTCCTCTTTTCCTCATCCGAACGATCCGCTCGACGATCAATCTCAACATAAAGCGTAGCAAGATCCGGAATCACAAACCCTTGAGGATCGCCCGGACTGATCAGTTCGCGACCCTTCTCGGTCAAGTCCGCCTGTTGATTCTTCTCATCGATCACGTAATGCAATGCCTCCTTGAGGGAATGAGCCCGTTCCTTATTGTAATCGGAGTTCATTTCCAGATCGAATTTTTCAAAACGCTTCCGGATCGCAGCATCCTCCATCATTCTCATGAACTGGCGGTGAGTCGGCATGCCTCTCTTTACTTGATAGAGTTTCGCGGTTGCCTCGTCCGCCGCTTCCTCCTCCAGTTCGTCCTTGGCGAACGAATTCTTTGCTTCTTCAGCCAACTTGTTGCATTGTCGCAACTGGGTATCGAAAAGCTTCATCACCAGAGGCTTCATTTCGGAAAACGGCAGAGGATGGTCCTCTCTCATCGGACCGGAAATGATAAGCGGTGTCCGGGCTTCGTCGATGAGGATCGAATCAGCTTCGTCAATAATACAGAAATAGTAATCTTGCTGCACCTGATCTTCAATGCAGGTGGCCATACCATTGTCACGGAGATAATCGAAACCAAATTCGGAAGCCGTTCCATAGGTAATGTTTCGCTTGTACATTTCCCGACGCTCGACCGCAGGCATATTGTTCTGAATGCATCCAACGGTAAGTCCAAGGAATTCGAAGAGAGCTCCCATCCAATGGGAATCGCGGCGGGCAAGGTAATCGTTGACCGTAACCAGTTGGCAATTCTTTCCACTCAAGGCATTGAGATAAAGGGGGCAGGTCGAGACCAAGGTTTTTCCCTCTCCGGTTGCCATTTCAGCAATGTGACGATCGTGCAAAGCCATACCGCCGATCAATTGAACGTCATAATGCACCATTTCCCATTCAATCGGATGATCGCATACGGAAATGGTTTTTCCGCATAATCTTCGGGCGCCGTTCTTGACCACCGCAAAGGCCTCAGGCAACAAATCCTCCAATGATTCGCCATTCTTGCAGCGTTCCATGAACTCCTCGGTCTTGCCTTGAAGCTCTTCGTCGGAAAGACTTTGATACTGCTTTTCCAGTTCGTTGATCCGGCTTACCACGGGAGCGCATTTCTTGATGTACTTTCGGTGCTGTCTGCCTTTGAAGGCCTGCAGCAGTGACTGGACTGGAGCAAGTGGATTCATGTTGCTGAACTTAAAATCACAAACCGAGGCATTGGCGAAAATGGGGAATCGTTCGATCCAATCCTTCGCTCAACTCTATCTTAGGACTCCATCCCAAGACTTTCCGGGCCAGGGAAATATCAGGTTTACGCTGCATCGGATCATCGGAGGGCAAGTCCTGCTCTACGATGGTTGAGGAACCTTCAATCTTGCCCAAGACCTGTTCCGCAAGTTCCCGGATGGTGAATTCAACCGGATTACCTATATTTACGGGGCCAACGGTTTGATCCTGTTCCATCGTCCTCATCATTGCCTCGATCAAATCATCGACAAAACAAAAGGAACGGGTTTGAGAACCATCACCATAGATCGTCAAATCCTCACCCTGCAGAGCCTGTACGATGAAGTTCGAAACCACTCTGCCATCGTTTGGCAGCATGCGGGGACCGTAGGTGTTGAAGATCCTAACCACACGCATATCCACCGCATTCTCCCGGTGATAATCGAAAAAGAGCGTTTCCGCGCAACGCTTGCCTTCGTCATAGCAGGCGCGTAATCCGATGGGATTTACGTTTCCCCGATAACTTTCGGGCTGGGGGTGCACTTCGGGATCTCCGTACACTTCGGACGTGGAGGCTTGCAAAATTCGGGCCCCGACCCGCTTGGCCAGTCCCAAGCAGTTAATCGCTCCCATGACCGAAGTCTTGACTGTCTTGATGGGATTGAATTGATAATGCACGGGAGAAGCGGGACAGGCCAAGTTGTAGATGCGCTCGACCTCGACTTTGAACGGATCGACCACGTCATGCCTCATCAATTCGAAATTTGGGTTATCCAGCAGATGAGCGACGTTTTTTCTTCGTCCTGTGAAAAAGTTGTCCATGCACAGGACTTCTTCACCTTGCGCAAGCAAACGCTCGCACAAATGACTTCCAAGAAATCCTGCGCCTCCTGTTACTAAAGTAGCCATAATTTAATGTTCAGATATCCACCTTATCAGATGCTTCTCTTTTGAAAACATTCTTTTCTCGCGAAAACCTACGGATTCATTTTCGACAAGACCTTGAAAAGAGCTTGAGTCCCGTCCTCCTCATAATTTTCCTCTCTGGCCATCTCGTAGAAACTCATGGCCAATTCCAAGCCTTTCAAGTCAAGTCCCATGCGTTTCGAATCTTCCATGGCGATTCCCATGTCCTTAATGAAGTGCTTGATGTAAAAACCCGGAGCCCAATCTCCCCGAACCATACGCGGACCGAGTTGGTTCAAGGACCAGCAACCCGCGGCTCCCCGCCCGATCAAATCGATGACTTGGCTAAGATCCAAATTCGATCGTTGGGCATAAAGAAGAGATTCGACCGTCCCGATCATGGTCGAGGCAATGAGGATTTGATTGGCCATCTTAACCCTTTGACCGGATCCCGCTTCTCCAAACCAGCGAATCCGCTCGCCCAACACTTCCAAAATGGGCAAGGCTTGCTCAAAAACCTCACTTGCTCCTCCGCACATGATCGCCAAACTCGCATTCTTGGCCCCGACGTCCCCTCCACTCACTGGAGCATCCAATGCAAAACATTTCTTCCTTTCCATTTCCCTGGCAATGCGAAGGGCAAGATCCGGACTTGAGGTTGTCATATCCACCACAATCCCTCCTTCTCCGAGCGCATCTCGAACCCCATTTTCTCCAAGAAGCNCCTCCTCCACCTCTTCGGGATATCCGAGCATGGAGAGGACCACTTGGCTTGCTTCCGCTGCCTCTGCGGGAGAGTCCGCCCATTGNGCCCCCATCTCCAAAAGCTTTTCCGCCTTCGCCCTCGTTCGGCTGAACACCCTCATTTCGTAACCNGCTTGCAACAANTGAGTGGCCATGGGNANCCCCATCACTCCAGTTCCGAGCCAGCTAATGTTTGGTTTATCCATCTGTTCAANCGATCAGGATTAGTGAATGAGAAATTGGTCGGGCCGGTGAGATTTGAACTCACGACCCCTACACCCCCAGCGTAGTGCGCTACCAGACTGCGCTACGGCCCGACCTTGGNTTGCAAAATTTGCAAGGNTCAAAACTGTTGCATCCCTATCATAGAGTCAAGCATAAGACNCTTGAACCTTTTTTAAATAGTTTNAAGATTACCTGAAAATTTATTGCGCATTTCGTTTTCACCTCTATTTATTGTGTTCGCATATGAAAAATAACTTATTCAGAACCATTCTCTTTTCACTCACCGCCTTGGCTTGCCACGGATTGCTTGCCGACAAGGTCGAGCCAGCGAAGGACGCAATCGCCTTTCGCGGAAATCACTACAAGGCATTTTTGGACACCAACAGTACGTGGTGGGAAGCCAAGTTCGCTTGCGATGACATTGGTGGCGAACTTGTGGTCATTGGAGACGCCATGGAAAACGAATTCGTTCGACGCATTGCCAAAGACCGCGTCATTTGGCTTGGAGGAACGGATGAATTCGAAGAAGGCACATGGACTTGGGACAACGGTGACGCCTTNAAGTTCAAGAACTGGGATGAAGGACAACCTTCCGCATCATCCGGACACAATTTTCTCGTGCTTGACGGGAAGAACGGAAAATGGGCGGATACCACTGATTTCTCCGGAAAAGTGAAAGGCTACGTTTGCGAATGGAAAGGAACCGCTCCCAAGGATGCCGGACCCAAGGACGAGGATTTGAAAGCTCCCTCGAAATAACCTTCTCCAACAAAACTTTTGAAAAGCCGAGCATGCTCGGCTTTTTTTTTAGTCCGGACCTTTGGAAAAGGTTTCGATCCAGTTTCTCGACCAATTCGCGAAGGTTCCCGCCAAAACGTGTCCGCGAGCCTCTTCCATCAAACGAACGAAAAACCTTAGGTTATGCATAGTGAGCAAGACCCCACCCAGGGATTCCTTGGTCATAAAAAGATGTCGAAGATAGGATTTNGAAAATTCCCTTGATACGTAACAATCCGCTTCTTCATCCAAGGGTGATAGNTCATTNCGGAAACGCTCGTTNCTNATATTCAATTTGCCGAGTCGGGTATAGGCGGTTCCATGCCTTGCCGCCCGGCTCGGCAGCACGCAATCGAACATGTCAACTCCCAAGCCTATCATTTTCAGCAACTGAACCGGNGTTCCGACACCCATGACGTAGCGAGGCTTGTCTGGGGGCAGGANTTGNGTNGTCCATTCTACCTGCTCAAGCATTTCATCCTCGGTCTCTCCAACGCTCACGCCTCCAACGGCATAGCCCGGAAATTCCATTTGAATCAATTGTTCGGCGGATCGCATCCGCAAATCCCTGAATCTGCCGCCTTGCACGATCCCAAAAAGTTTTCTTCCCGATTGATCGGCNTTTCTGCTTTGCCATTCCCTTTGACAACGTTGAGCCCACAAAGTCGTTCGATCCACCGCNTGGACAATTTCTTTCTCGGAAGCATCCGCCGNCGGGCATTCGTCNAGGCACATGGCAATGTCGGATTTCAAGCCATCCTGAATTCCAATCGCTTCATTCGGTCCTAGAAACACTTCGCTNCCATCCAAATGAGAATGAAAACGAACGCCTTCATCGGAGATTTTTCTCAGTTTTGAGAGACTGAAAACCTGAAATCCTCCGCTATCAGTGAGCACGGGACCCGTCCAGTTCATGAATTTTGCCAATCCTCCGGCTTGAGCTATCACTCCAACTCCTGGTCTCAAATTCAAATGGTAAGTATTNCCGAGGATTATCGGACAACGCACTTCTTCGAGNAAATCTCTTGGCAGAATGCCTTTAACGGTGGCCTGAGTACCAACGGGCATGAAGACCGGAGTCGGCACCGAACCTCCGGGCAAACGAAGCGAACCCACTCGAGGGCCGCCTTCCGGAGAAATCTCGAATTCGGCAAAACCCTCAGTGGGTCTTAGGTTGATCGTCGAACCAGTCATACCACTCTTTCTATGGAAAGATTTCAATTGGGTAAACACGAGAAAACTTGATTTCCTCCGTCCCTTTTCGGAAAAGAATTCCAATGAACAATTCTTCTGATAACGGATTCGACGTAATCGGTGATCTACATGGGCATTCCCGACTTTTCTTGCAAATGCTCGAACTTCTGGGCTACCAAGCGGAAGGAGGTTCGTATGCCCACCCCCTGGGTAGAAAAATCCTATTGGTCGGTGACCTGATCAATCGGGGCCCGGATTCTAAAGGAGTGCTGAAAATCGCCCGTAATATGCACGAAAACGGAACCGCTCTAATCATTTTGGGGAACCATGAGTTTAGGCTCATTCAACGAGGTGTTGCTCAAAAACCATTGGATGACGATAGTTACGAACCCTATCTCTCTTGGATCCGGAGTCTCCCCCTTTTTGTCGAAACCCCCACCCTTCGGTCAGTCCATGCCGCCTGGCACTATTCGTCCATTCAAATTCTGGAAGGAGCCAAAGCCAGCGACGACGCATTTGTCAAAAAAACTTTCGAAAAGGAAACCCCCGAAGGAAAAGCCGTGAATAATATTTTAAGCGGAATCAAAATCAGTCTTCCTCTGGAACCTAAGCTGAAGGATCGTTTTGGCATTGTACGAAAAAAAGGACGAGTACGGTGGTGGAAAAACCTAGAAGGAAAATCCTTCGCCGAATGCCTCTATTCACCGATGTACCCAGAGGTTAGGGAACAAATTCCCGATCCTTATGAAATTGCTCAGGTCGAACCTTACGACGAAAGGGACAAACCCGTGTTCCTTGGACATTACTCCTTACCTCCCAGCGTTGAAAAGGTGATGGACATGGTTGTTTGCGTCGATGGATGTGTGACCAAAGACAAAAAGCTGTGGGCATACAGATATTGCGGGGAGCCTCTTCCCCTGTGCAAGAATTTGGTCAGTTGCGAATAGGTCTCGGCGAGAAAAACTAATTTCTCATCGATTCTTCACTCGGCACATCCAATTTTTCCCAAGTCGATTTCCAGCGGTTCCATTTTTCAACTCGGGTCACGTGCGCATCCAGCTTTCTTTTTGTGCACGCGTATTCGAACATCTCGGATGCCTCGTCCAAGTCATGAGCGAGAAAATACTTGTCCGAGGTACCAATGGAGTTGCCGATTTCGTAATGAAACTTGAATTCATCCAATGGAGTTTCTCTTTCTTTTTTCATCCTNNTTTAATATAGCAGATAACTGAGCGNTTCGCCAATTTTTCGNCATCTTTTTTCTCTCTTTTCCAGCCTTGGGGCACCGCTTCGGTTGTCCTCGACGAAAGGATTCGAAAGATTGTTTTTCTTGGTTATGGAAAAAGAAGCCTCAATGGGCTCAATCGTCTTGCCTAAGGAGAAAAGGAATTCAAAAGTCAGACTATGATCTCATTCAACCAACCACCAACTCGTTCCAGACGAACCTTTTGCGCTCAGGGAGCAACCCTCCTCGGGGGCTTCTTTCTAAGGAACGCTGCCTCAGGCAAAAATTCCTCAGAGACAAAACGACTTGCATTGGGATTCGACAATTTTTCCATACGAGCATTAGGTTGGAAAGCGGACCGTCTGATCGAATACGCGGATCGACAAAAAGTCGATTCGCTGCTTTTTTCCGATTTGCAGGTATACGAATCTCATGACGAAAAATACCTTCGTGAGATCGGAGAGGAAGCCCGAACCAAAGACCTGATTCTCCATGCGGGAACCGGTGGGATCTGCCCCACTTCGCAAAGTTTCAAGGACACTTACGGCTCAGCAGATGAACATTTGCAACTCTTACTCAAGGTCGCTCATGGTGTCGGATCGAAAGTCGCTCGTTGTTATCTGGGTTCGATGAAGGACCGGAAGGGACCGGGAGGCATTGAAAGGCATGTGGAAAGCACACTTGTCGCTCTGAAGAGAATACGACCCGTGGCTCTGGATCTTGGGATTCGTCTGGCCATTGAAAACCATGCGGGCGATCTGCACAGTCGCGAATTGAAGGAATTGGTAGAAAGAGCCGGCCCCGATTTTGTTGGGGTCACCTTGGATACAGGCAATTCGACCTGGACCTTGGAGGATCCATTGGAAACCTTTCGAAATTTGGCTCCCTATGCAATTTGCAGTGGCATTCGGGACTCCATGGTTTGGCCCAGCGAAAAAGGGGTCAAGGTGCAATGGACGGCCATGGGAGAAGGCTGCGTCGACCTCAAAACTCTGTTTGCGGAATGGCAAAGGCTTTGTCCTGAAGTCCCGGTGCATTTGGAAACCATTTCTGGATTCGCCAAGGAATTCCCCTATTTGCATAAGGATTTCTGGTCTCCCTATTCGAGTATCCGTTCCGATGATTTCGCCCGATTTCTATCTCTATCGAGAAAAGGCAAGTCTCTTCCGCCCTTTTCCCCTCCTCCAGGAGTCGATCGGCAAAAAGCGCATCAGGAATACCAATTGGCCGAGCTCGAAAAAAGTATTCTATATTGCCGAGAATCCCTGCTCATGGGGCGGAAGCAAGCCTAAGCGTCGTCCAAGGAGTCCAATCCGTCCAGATGGGCAACGTCCCCCCAACTAATTAGGTTCCAGCCCTTATCGGTCTTTTCCAATCGATTGACCGAACAGTTGAGCAAAACGAAATTTCTTTCCGCATCCAAAGGGATTTTCAAAACGTAACGAAAGATCGCTCCGAGAAAACCGCCGTGGGTAACAAGGCCAATTCGTTTGCCGGAATGCCGGAACGAAACTTCCTCCAACGCCTGAGAACACCTTTCGTAAAATTGACGGAAACTTTCTCCATCCGGAACCTGGTAGTCCGAACCATCGTTCCTGAAGGATTGGTACTCGTTCGGAAATTTGTCGATCATTTCATCGGTAGTCAGTCCCTCCAGCACTCCAAGGTCTCGCTCTCGCAAGGATTCCATAGGTTCCGCCACCCAACCCGATGGTTCCCCGACCAGGCGGGAAGTATGCTGAGCTCTTTCCAAATCGCTGGTATAAAAATGATCGATACTTTCCTTCTTAATTCTCTCTCCCAAAGCGACCGCCTGCGAGACCCCACGCTCACTTAGGGCGGAATCCGCATGCCCCTGCCATCTTCCGCTTAGGTTCCATTCCGTTTCTCCGTGCCTGATTAGGATCACTTTCGTCGATTCACTCATTCTTTTACGCTACTATCAATCGTGGGAAAGAAAAGCCCAATTCACTTTCAGCAATACTAGATTTAAATTCCTTGCCAGTCTCCCGGGCATGCAAGAGCATCGAACTTGATTCCCCAGAGCCAGTCCATCAAAATCATGAAAAGAACAGCCCACTTTCTCATCCCTTTCCTTTTTGCTTTTTCTCTTTTTGCGAAAGTGGAGGTTTTTGAAATTTCATCTTCTAGGGTCTCCGACTTNCCCCGAGGGAAGGAAGCGGATGGGATCATTGGAGATTTCGTTCTTCGAAACAANAAGATCGAAGTGGTGATCGGGGGCGGAGCCTCGAACCGGAAGGCAAACATGGGAGCCTTTTGGGGTCCCAATGGAGTCACCCCAGGTTGTTTGTACGATCTTACCCTCAGAGGTTCCGACAATGATCAGCTCACGATCTTTTCACCAAGCAAGCAACAAGGTCCCGTTTCCTACGTTCGCATCGGAGAGGATGCGAAATCCGTGGAGACTTACGTATCGGCGGCCCTTTCCGGCCGGTTGGAGAAATTGCACCGGTACTTTCTGAACGATGACGATTATGGTATCCTGATCANCTCACGCCTGATCAATGCAACCGGTGAAAAAGTCTCCGGTCCGATCAGCGACAGTTGGACGCGCTTCCGAGAGTCGGGCAAACTGGGTGAGGTCGAATGGGCCGATTCCGTGGATCCGGCTCATAAATGCGGATACGCCTACCTCTGGCTTCCGGATGAAGAGGGAAACCTTCCTCCCCATACCAAAAACTTCGCTCCCGGCGAGGAGGTACTCGTTCGAAGATACCTTGCCGTCGGGACCTNTCCCGCNCAAGCATACGGAAGGGCAATGAGTAAGATCGGCCTCACGCACAAGGTTCTCTTGGAACTGAATGATGAGGATGGGCAAGCCATCACCACGGCTCGGATCGATTTCGCGAACGATGGAAAACCCATCCCCGGGTACCCGGATGAAAAAGGGAAACTCGAACTTTCGCTTCCTCTCGGAATTTGGAAAATAACCGCAAGAGAAAACGGCAGGGCCGCTCGGGAAATTATGCTTGAGCTCAAGGGAACCGGATCGACCCAAAGGAAAATCGTAATGGACGCCCGGTCGGGCATTTCCTTCAAAGTGACCAAAGAGGACGGAACGCCCANTCCCTGCAAGGCCCAAATCATTGGGGTTGGCGAAACTCCCTCTCCGAAACTTGGGCCGGTCGACCGGGCTCATGGATGCGTCGATCAGTTCCACTCGGAAAACGGAATCTTTTCCATAGGATTGGATCCGGGAACCTACAGGGTGATCCTTACGCGGGGTATCGAGCACGATCACTTCGAAAGAGTCGTGAAAGTGAGCAAAGGCAAGTTCTCGAGCTTACAAGCNAGNTTGAAAAGGACGGTTTCCACTCCGGGCTGGGTCAGCACGGATTTTCACAACCACTCCACGCCCAGCGGTGATAACGTATGCGGCACTGCCGATCGCTTGATCAACCTAGCCGCAGAACACATAGAATTCGCTCCCACAACGGAGCACAACCGCATCATGGATTGGACTTCCACCATCCGGTCTCTGGGTTTGGATAATGAAATTTCCACCATTCCGGGTATGGAACTGACCGGTTCCGGTCCTCACCTCAANGCCTTTCCTCTGACTCCCAAACCCCATCATCAGGATGGTGGGGCTCCNACCTGGACCAAGGACCCGAGGGTCAACGCCATCAACCTCCGCAACCACTCTGGTCACCACCCCACCGGATGGGTCCACATCAATCATCCGGACATGATCGAAAACTTCATTGATCGAGATAAGGACGGACAAGCGGACGGGGGATATCGGGGAATTCTTTCGCTGATTGATGCCATTGAAACGGAAAATTACCGGGATGCCCAAATTCTATATCCCGCTCCCTACCGGATTACCCGNAGGGCAAGCCGGGAACAGGTGAGCGTTGTCCGTGAATTCGTATGGTTGCAAATGCTCAATCGTGGACTCAAGACTTGGGGGATCGCGGTAAGCGACGCCCATACCGTCCATGGCAATGGAGTCGGAGGTTGGCGAACTTACGTNAGGTGCTCGACCGACGAACCCTCCGAAATCGATTGGCGGGAAATCAGNCGGCGATCCAAAGCCGGTCAGATGATTCTCACCACCGGTCCCTACCTGGAGGTGGAAACCAGCGATGGAATCCTAGCCGGCGGTCTTGCTCGGGCCAATCATTCCATCGACCTCAGAGTGCGCGTACAATGCCCGTCTTGGATTGAGATCGACCGCATTCAGGTTCTAGTCAATGGCCGGCCCTCGGAAGCTCTCAATTACACCCGGNAGACCCATCCCTCCTGGTTCGGCGATGGCGTGGTCAAATTCGAACGATCTTTGNCCGTGGAACTCGAGGAAGACGCCCACCTGATTGTGGTGGCGTACGGTTCCGAGTCGGACCTACGACTGGGATACGGAAGCAGTGACCAGTCCTCCAACCGTCCCTGCGCCTACAACAATCCCATATTCGTAGACCTCAATGGAGATGGCTTCACTCCCAACGGCGACACCCTTGGATTCGCTTTGCCTAGCGGGAGAATATCANTCAAGGAAGCGAAGGAGCTTCTCTCCGAAGCAGGAGTGGAGACTTCCGAATAGAAATGGAAAGCCCCTCAACCGAATTCCGCCTGGCTTCAGGGAGAAGTCAGGGTCTGGGTCGGTGATTCCACTCAGGGGAACCCTTGGGCTCGGGTGCGCTGGGACTCTTGCCCAGTCCATAATCCGATGGCTGCATATCGAGGGAGGGCCAATGCTCCTTGTCACGGATGAAACCGTAAAAGGAAGGATAAAACGGGTCGACGTACGCAACGTCCGCATGTTCGGGCACTTTACGTCCGGTAAGGAAATAGGCGGCATTGACCAAAAGACGNCGCAAATCCTCACTGACCAGGTCCACCGAAGCTCCCATAGTGGTGCAGAAGGTGGTTCCTGTCTTTCCGTTGGGCGCTTCGTAGGGATGTAACCATGCTAGAGGTTGCATGGGGTCGTTTTTCGCATCCACGAAAGAGGAATCAGGGTCGAGCGTCGCAGTCACCGCACCCCTCATGAGGATGGTATCCTTTTCGGTCAGCCTGCGAATACCGTAAACGTCGGAAGGTCCGAACACGTCGGTGACGCCTTTGAGAATCGGATGGGCCGCATGTTCGGTCTCGATGATTCCCCGAGCCCCTTCTCCCTTATGTTTTCCATGATGACTGACCCAGCCTTCCCCCATGATCAGGGGTCCGAATTTGCCATACGAAATCCCTCCCCCGAAATCTCCATTCCCGGTGAAGGCATGCGTGGAGGTGCGGATTCCAATAACGGGTTTACCCGCATTCAGAAAGTCGGACACGTGCTTGGCTTCATCCGCAGTCGGTCTGCGGAAGCGGGTACCGATGATCATCAAATCGGCATCCTTCAGGTGATGCCATCCCCTCACCCCCTCCTGATTGTTCGGATCAACGTACTTGCCGGTCTTGTCCCAAGGAAACAAAACCTTGCATTCGAACCCATGTTTTTGAGAAAGAATCTTGGCGAGCATGGGCATACTTTCCTCCGTTCGGTACTCTTCATCCCCTGCGATCAAAACGACGGACTTCCCCTTCCCAGCTTCATCATTTCCCGGAAGGTGCAAAATGTCATGATGCTTTGCAAAACTTAGGGAAAAGGAAAAGGAAAGGGCAAGGAGACTGGAAATAAGGAATTTTTTCATGGTTAGAAAGTTTTATGGGCGAAGTTCAAAAGAATCTAGTCTTGAAAGCCACTGCCTCGGGTCAACCAAGAAACGGAAAAAAAAGTCGTAATTTCCAAGAAATCCGATATCATGTCGAAGACATGTTTAAAAACATACCTTTCAATCGGGTGGAATGGGTGACCAGTGGATTTCTCATTATCACGGCTTTACTTACTCTTACTGCAGTTCCATGGTATTTTTGGACCTATGGCTGGGATTGGTTTCTCTTCGCGGTCTTTCTGTTCTTTTACGTCGCGACGGGAATGAGCATCACGCTCGGTTATCATCGTCTGTTTTCGCACAAAGCGTTCAAGGCGAGTTGGCCGGTGCGGTTGTTCGTTTTGTTGTTTGGCGCGGCAGCTTTTGAAAATTCCGCATTGTGGTGGAGTTCCGAACACCGCAAGCACCACAAACACGTCGATACGGACGACGACCCCTACGATATTTCCAAAGGGTTCTTTTGGGCCCACATCGGGTGGCTTATGTTCAAACTTAAACCGGTACCTCCTCTCGACAACGTCAAGGATCTCCGAAAAGACAAGTTGGTCATGATCCAGCACAAGTGGGTTCACCTGATTTCCTTCGTGGTCAGTTTCGGAGTACCCGCATTGATTGGCTATTTCTATGCAGTGTACTCCGGAAACCTCTCCCCTGCGGTTGGAGCCTTGGGCGGTTTGCTGATACCGGGAGTTGCCCGTGTGGTCATGGTTCAGCACGCCACCTTTTGCATAAATTCACTTTGCCACATGATTGGCAAGCGCCCCTACTCCCCCAGCCATAGCGCTCGGGACAGTTGGGTCGCCGCCATCTTCACGATGGGAG
>NZLE01000001.1 GCA_002692605.1 Opitutia bacterium | reverse complement strand
AATGTTTTTTCCCGCATATAACACTGAAAAACAGGGGTTTGCGTAAATAAATTCACCGATATTCTTGTAATTAAAAAAATGCCCTTGATTGAGGTAATCAAGTATATAACAAATTTATTTTATTACATTATTGTTAAATTATGTGCCTCACAAGGGTTCTTTATCATAAAATGCCGTAAAACAATACGGCAAGGTCACAAAATATAAGGGAAAGAGTTGCTTGAAGAATACGAATGAGTTTTCGCCTTACTTCAGCAAGAGAATCATTCGAGATTCAGTTTTTTGAGTTTCGGACGGATTACGTAAGAACAGTAACCTTGGTTGGGGTTCTTTCTGTAATAATCCTGATGATATTCTTCTGCTTTGTAAAAAATGGGCGCTTTCACGATTTCGGTGACCGCGGGGTCCACGAATTTATCCCCCCATTTTTTCTTCCACTCCTCGGCGATCCTTTTTTGTTCTTCGTTCAAGTACATGATGGTCGAACGATATTGAGTACCAACGTCAGCTCCCTGACGATTTAAAGTGGTGGGGTCATGACAAAGCCCAAAGATTTCCAAAATTTTCTCGTAACTGACAACCTTAGGATCAAAGACAATCTTTATGACTTCGGCGTGCCCTGTCGTTCCCGTGCAGATTTCCTTGTAAGTTGGATTCTCATTCTTCCCTCCAGCGTATCCGGAGACCACTTCGGACACCCCCTTGATTTTTTCGAAGACGGCTTCAGTGCACCAAAAGCATCCTCCGCCGAGAATGGCAATTGCAGTTTTATTGGAGGTTTCTTGGCTNTTGGGATTGGTGCTCACTTGATCATTATTCTTAGCAAAGCATCCGAGAATGACAAGTGCGGCAATTGAGAAATAAACGGCTAATGCTTTCATGATTCGTAATTTTTACCAGTTAACCACTCGTGCCCGCGAGCAAGAAGTAATTTGTCTGCGGCGAGGGGACCCCAAGTGCCAGCCGCATAATTCTCCAATCCACGGGTTTTTCTTTCCTGCCAATATTCCAGAATCGGAGACATCAACCCCCAAGANGTTTCCGTCTCATCTCCCCGAATGAACAGCGTTCCATCTCCGTTCAAGGCATCAAGAATGAGTCGCTCGTAAGCCTCCGGAGTATTGGAACCAAAAGTGCATTCGTANCCGAAGGCCAACTCAATCGGTTGCAGCTTNGTCTCCAANCCGGGAGTTTTCGAATTAAGATACAAAGTAATGCCCTCATTCGGTTGTATCCGAATCACCAAAAGGTTTGGAGAAAGCGAAAATCTTTCGTCCAAGCCAAACAGAATTTCGGGAGGCCTTTTGAATTGAACGGATATTTCACTCGCTTTCGTGGCCAAACGCTTTCCGGATCGCAGGTAAAACGGAACTCCCTTCCATCGCCAATTTTCGATATGNAGGCATAGCGCAGCATAGGTTTCAGTGAAGGAATTTTCAGGAATACCCTTTTCCGCCAGGTAACCTTCGGCTTTNTCTCCATGGACCAATCCCTGCGTGTAGACACCNCTGACAACCTCCGAATTTTCNCCTCCGAGAACGAGCGGCTTGATTGCCTGCAANGCTTTGACCTTTTCGTCGCGAATGGCTTCCGGATCCAAGGAGGAAGGNGGTTCCATGGCGGTAAGCGCGAGCAATTGCATNACGTGATTTTGCATCATGTCACGCAAAGCCCCGCTTCGATCATAGTAACCACCTCTAGATCCTACTCCGAGATCTTCCGAAACGGTGATTTGCACGCAGGAAACGTAATTTCGGTTCCAAATCGGCTCAAAAATCGAATTGGCAAACCTTTGGACCAAAAGGCTTTGAACAGTCTCCTTACCCAGATAATGATCGATTCGAAAAACTTGAGTTTCCTCGAAACGANGGTTAATCACCTCGTTNAACTCACGGGCGCTTTCCAAGTCCCGCCCAAAAGGCTTTTCGATAATGACCTTCGACTCGAATTGCTTTTGCGAATGGCGTTTNGCCAATCCACTCTTACCCAGNTTTTCCAGGATTGGCTTGAAAACCCCCGGAGGCGTNGAAACGTAGAAAAGGCACTGCATCGGTTGGCCCAATTGCTTTTCGATTCCCTCAATTTTAAGCTTTAGTTCCTCGAAACTTTTCGGGTCGTCGTAAGAACCTGCCTGAAAGGAAATCTTCCTCTCCAGCTGCTCCCATGCCTTTCCCTCAATCCTTCTTCTCGAATGAGCATCCAGGGAGTCCTTTAAATAGGCTTTGAATTCATCGTCGCTCATCCGCTGCCTACCGTATCCAATGAGAAAACATTCCGAGGGCAACAACCCATCCAGGGAAAGATTGAAAATTGCGGGCGCAAGCTTTCTCGCAGTAAGATCTCCGGACGCGCCAAAGATCACAAGGATTGTCGATGGGCTGTTTGCCTCGTTTTCTAAAAGATTGGAAGTGGGACTCTTGCTCGTCATTTTGAACCCTACCTAAATGCAGGTTTCAAAAGGAAATGGCAATGTTTTCGTGGTGAAAAACTTGAGGTTTCGCACGGGCTTCGATGGGCAAGTCGATTTCCANTAAATCCAACCTGTAGTTGTCGGCTTTTCGAGACTCCTCTGTGAGATAGGAACNAATTGATCGCTTCAATGCGTTTCGTTTTTTTCGGCTCAAGGAAGCGTATCCATCCACCAGGGAACCCTTTGANCTTGCCCGTATCTCCACAAAAACGAGNACTTCCNAATCCATGCAGACCAAATCAATCTCCAACCTGCGATCCAGGGAACTTCGCCAATTTCTTCGAATCACCGAAAACCCTCTCTTTCTGAGAAATTTCTCACCGATCCATTCGCCGTATCTGCCTTTTGCAGGCTTATCTCCCTTTGNGGGAGTGAATCCCACCACCCACCGNAATCGCTCCCACATAGCGAATAGCCCAAGCCNTTCNCTACCTCCACTCATGCTTAGGGTACCTACCCGCAAGATCCTTTTTCACTTCTTGGTAGGACCCTGACCAAAAGCCAGGCAAGTCTTCCGTTACCTGAACCACTCTCCCATTCGGAGCAAGGATTTCGATCGCCACAAGGAATTCTCCATCTCCAATCGAAGGATGCGTTGCCAAATCATATAAGTCCTGTAAGGGGGCGGTAAGAAAAACCGCCTCTTTTTCATAGCGAAGAGGGTAGGGCTTTTTCCCGTTTCCCAAATCCAAGGAAACGGGAGCAAGAGCATCGATCCACTTGGACTGTTCGTCACTGTAAATTGCTTGGACATGGGGCAAGACCTCCGCGTTTCTTATCTGCTTCCAGGTCTTGTTTGCGTAACAGATCTCCTCCAAGAGAAGNAGCTTCATGCTCGTATCCAAAGGAGATATTCCGTATTGCGGAAAATTTTCGGATACAAACAAGGCGCGGGCCAAGTATGCCTCCACTTTCGAACCCCAGCCTTTCAAGCTCAAATCCCCNGACTCTATCGCGCTTGCATAGGCCTTGGCTCTATCCGTCTCCGAAACCTGACCCGATTCACTTTGGTTAAAAACCTGACTTCCCAAGCGATCAAACTTCCGACGGACCACTTTTCTTGTGTCNAAATCCAGAACCACCTTATCTTCCCGTGTAATTTGNCCTTGAAAGAAATCNTCTACCATTGGCAGGGAGAGCGGCGTCACCCAAGTCATCTCCAAACCAATGCTTCCCTTAATNGTTTTCTCCAAAATACTCATGCCAAAGACCCACTCCGACTTTCTTGACAGCGAATACCTTGGCAAACGTACGGTTTTTCCGCTGAGTGTCTCATACAGACTCGTACCTCGGTTTCTGAGCCTAGCGGTGTTCTCGGGGAAAGAAGAGACGAGCACACGGACCAGAGCCTCGTATTGAGGTAATTCGAATTCGTAGGTTTGCCCGATTTGAGCGCACAATTTTTCCGCCACTTTCTCTGCCTCCCTAAAACGAAGTCCATGGATTCCCAATTGCCTNCANTCATTGGTTTCGAACCTCAGAGCACGGGCCTTTTCGTAAGCAACCAATAAGGCAAGCAGATCGGATTCCTCNAAATCGATTGATGAGTCCCTTCCCTTTGGCATTGAAAATTCCGATAGCCTTCTNGAATCAAACGGAGAACGCTCTTCGGATAAGGCAATGATCAGCGCAACCGCCGATAGACAATCAGCCTTGGAAGCNTGCAAAAGGGCGTTTCCTAATTTTGGATGAAGAGGAATCNTGGACAGTTCCATTCCATGGGATGAAATTTGTCCCCTTTTTTNAATNGCACCCAGAGTGGTCAGCGTGACCAAGGCACGGTCGAGGGAAGTTTCCGGAGGCTCGTCAAACCAAACGAGCGTATCCACTCGCTCCCCGATCGAAAGTAAATTTAAATAAAGTTCGGAGAGGTCGAGCCTTTGAATTTCCGGCCGGTCGAATTCCTCCTTACTCTGATGTTGGGCATGAGACCATAGTCGAAGACAATACCCATCGGAGGTTCTTCCCGCCCGACCGGCCCGTTGATCGGCTGAGCTTTTGCAGATGGGTTGGGAAAGCAAAACGTTAAGACCACGCATCGGATCAAAACTGGCTTTTTTCGCCATTCCAGTGTCTATGACAAGGCTCACTCCATCGACCGTGAGCGAGGTTTCGGCAATGTTGGTGCTTACGATTATTTTTCTTCTGCCGGCAAACTCGATTGCTCGATCCTGATCGGCTAAGCTCATCTCGCCGAAAAGTGGAAAGACTTCGAAATCGCGTGCGATGGGCATCGCTCGAATTTTCCGGACCATTCGGTTTATCTCAAAAGCTCCATCCATGAATATAAGAAGGTTCCCATGCTTGATCGAAACTATTTTCGTTAATTCCCTAGCAACCTGATCCCATATGGGTTCTTCGATGGAACGAGCCCGATGCTCGATTTGCACGGCGTACGAACGAGACTCCAAACGCACTTTTCCACAATTGGGCATATACCGCTCCGTCTTATCCAAATCGAGGGTAGCTGAGGTGATTATGCACTTTAAGGAAGGACGTGTACTCAAAGAAAGCTTTCTGACCAAAGCCAGGGAAAAATCCGATTGGATGGAGCGTTCGTGAAATTCATCGAAAATGATCAGTCCGACTCGTGAAAGGGTCCGATCATCAAATAACTTTCTCATAAGCACCCCATCCGTAAGATAAATGATCTTCGTCTTGTTGGATACCTTACTGTCAAAGCGAACTTGATAGCCGACTTCATCGCCAACCTTGGCTCCAAGTAGGGCGGCCAACCTCTTTGCCAGGAGTCGCGCTGCGACTCTTCTTGGTTGAACAACGAGAATTTGCCCTTCGACCATACCGTTGCCTGAAAGCAAGGCAGGCAAGGCAAGCGACTTACCCGACCCCGTGGGCGATTGGATCGCCAAGTGGTCGAAGTTGTTCCATTCCCGTCGAATCAGTTCAAATTGTTGAGCAACTGGCAGCTCATGCAATTTATTCACCCAAGCAAGATTTTCATGATCAAAAAGTTTTTCAATCAAATAAAAAAGGGGAGCTTTCACTCCCCCTTTTTGCTAGGAAATCCGCAATTCGATCGGTTTCGCTTTTTTTTTGCTTGGGAATGGTGACGGAAAGAACACCGTCCGTTAATTTGGCGGATATCCTCTTGGTTTCGGCATCCTCGGGAATGGAAAAGTTTCCTCTCCAAAGCCCAAGGTATTGGTGGTTTCCACCGTTTGAATCCTTATTCTCAAGGCGATAAACGAGCGTTTGTCCGTCAATACTCAAAGACAAATCCTTCCTATTGATACCAGGCAGTAAGAATTCCACTTGATAATGATCATCCTCCTCCCTTATCGAAGGCTCACCCAAGCGAGGATTGCCTTCAAAAGCCGAACTCGAACTTGGCCAACCTTGTAATCCATTTTCACGGTTCATGCCGTCAAGAATGGAATTTACTGTTATTGCCAGAGGGTAATCTTTCAATATTTTCATTATTTATGCTCCTTTTATGTTGTTAATCTTGATAAGTTTACAACATTTTTGCATGATTCGCGCCAACCCCAAGCGTACCATCTGAAGCAACCGAACCGATATAGGTGAGCCATAGTGGCACTTTATTTTTTTCGCGAGAAAAAGATAGTGCCCAAACGTCACTTACTTTAAAAAAGTGATTTGTATTCGTCGAGCAGACGAAGGGCCACCTGGTCCCCCTTTTGGGCTGCGATGGAGAGCCATTGACGGGCTGACTTGGTGTCTCTGGCTGTCCCTTGTCCGGTAAGCTTCATAAGCCCAACGAATCGAGCTGCTTCGGAATTGCCCCCCTGAGCAAGAGGAAGAAAAAGACGATAAGCCGTCTCATAATCCTTGGTCTTGCCCACGCCTGTGTAATGTTGTCTTGCTCGTTCCAAAGTCGAACGGTCATCCGTAGCGTAGGTTTTTCGAGTGGCATCGTTGGAAGCCTGAGGCTTGATAGCCATTGTCCCTCCCGTACCTTCCCGCTTCTTTAGATAAAGAATCGCCAATTGGTGTTCTTGGCTTGCAGCTTTTCTTAACAGAGAAAGACCTTCCGAAGTGTTTTTTTCTATTCCGCCCGACCCCTCCAGAAGCAGAAGGCCCAGAGTATATTGGGCTTCGGAAAAGTTCTGGCGCTCGGCAATACGCAACCATTGTGATGCCTTTAACGGATCCTTTGAAACGCCATCCCCATTGTAGTACGCCATGCCTAGATTGAAGCGAGCGGTCAGGGATTTCGAACGAACCGCTTTCGACAATAGGGTAATCCCTTTCTTGTGGTCCTTTTCCAAAAGACCGGGAAGCCCTTTCAAATAAAGAGCCCCAATCGTAGCTTGAGCTTGCGGATATCCTTTATCCGCCGCTTTTTTAAAAAGCTCCAATGCTCTTGGCACATTGGTGGGAATAACCTGAAAATCAATCTCCCCCATACAGTACATGGAAACGGGATCTCCGTCCGACGCCCTACGCTGAAGCAAGAGCGCTGCGTCCTGATACATGCGAGTCGCGGTTTCAAAATCGCCCTCGAGCATCGCCAAATTCGCGAGGTTGTAATTTCCAAACGGATGGTCCTTGCGAGCAGCAGCCTGAGACCATTGCTTGGATAGCTTCAAATTAACGACACAACCTGCCTCGCCCGATCGAAGGTATATGCCCAACAAACCCTGATAATAAGGAGATCCTTGTTTTGCTCGGTCGACAACCTTTTGGTAGGAAACCGAAGGCGACCACCAATCCTCCGCATGGCAATCGCTGCCGAAGTAAGAAAGAAGTGAAAGGAAACCAGCGAAGAGAAGAAAGGACGGTCTTAACATAAGAACATGGAAATAGTGCCAAAGGATCTTTGTTCCAAGCTTGAAAATCCCGATCCATTCATAGATCATGGTAAGTGTTGTTTTCTTGCCAATGAATCCACCTTTGATGATCGCTCGACTTTTGATAACGGGAATCGCTTTTTTGCATCCCTTGCTGGCGGCTAATGAACAATACACGCTTTCCAGCCAAAGGTTATCCAAAATCATTGAGATGCAAAATCGATTTTTCGACTTATCGAAGGACCCGATCAAACCAAGCGATCAGGAGCTTACGAGAAAAGCTCAGGAAATCGTTGCTTCCTACGAATCTTACCTCAGTGACAACTCCAAGGACGTCAATGCCCTGATTTTGTTCGGGAAATTTCTGGACAAAGTCGGCCAGCAAGACCATGCCGTAGACTATTTTCTGGAAGCGGACTCCATAAATCCAAGGCTTGCCGTCGTTAAACAGCAAATTGGCAATTATCTCATTGAGGAGGGTCGACCCTTAGACGCCTTTCCTTTCTTCATGCTGACCCTGGAAATCGAACCCCAACAGCCTGCATACCACTTTCATTTGGCCAATTATCTCTTTCTCTTCGAAGACGAATTGGTTGAGGCGGAAATCATGGACTTGGCAGCGCTAAAATCCTTTATGCTCGATTGCTTTGAAAGAGCATCCTCCCTGAACCCCGAAAATTTTGACTATCACCTTCGCTTTGCCCAAAGCTTCTTTGACTGCCCGAGCGCCAGTAGGATGAAAGCTCTTCGGGTATGGGATGANCTGATCGTGAAGTTTCCTAAGCGTTCGAGCTCCGAAAAGGATTATTTCAAACTCTGCAAGGGGAGAATTCTTCTTGAACTCAATAGAGACAGGGAAGCGGTTNCCTTGATTGAGTCGGTGTCCACNCGGTCTTTNACCAATACGAAGCTTTCGCTTCTTAAGCAGNTCAAGGTCTTGAAAAAGAATCAACTCAAGGAAATTTCAGGGGAANAAGATACTTTGGATAGGAAAACGGGAGCTTTTCTGCAAATTCTGCCTGACCCCCATCTTGACAGACTCCACGAAGTAACCTCGAGGTTGAAGGAAGAGAGACTTCTTGGGCAGTTGAGNGCCGACGTCTTGCGAGCTCATCTGGACGGATATGGAAAGATACAAGTAGAGTTTTCCAACCGGTCAGGCCAATCAAACTAAGGTTTTCCAGGGGNCATTGAAAGAATCTCTTGAAGTATTTTNCTACGCATTTTCTCGCTATTGGAACTGTAAGCCACCATTGTTGAATACCGATGCGAAGAATAGGTGAATTTGATCAGGAAAAAAGCGCTCTCAAATTTTGGAGTTTCCTGAAGGGTCAGGGCATCGACTCCACTCTGGAGAAAGATGACGATGATCAGAAATGGTCCATTTGGGTTGCAGAAGAAGATAATATTAACCGGTCGATAGAAGAACTGAAGGAGTTTCTTGCTGACCCGGAGGCAAAAAAATTCATTTCCATCGCAACGGGCCCGATGGAGAAAGCCAAAATCGAGCAGCCTGAAGAGAGCCCCAAACCCAAAAGGCAAGGCTTCAAAGAATACAAGTTGAGAGAGAAATGGGCCTCCCGCGACCGATCCTCCGGTACGCTGACTTTNGCCCTCATCATAACCTGNGCGGCGGTCTATTTATTATCCGGACTCGGCTCAAACACTGAATTGGTGGGAAAGTTCTTTATTTCGGAAAAACTGGATGGGCGATTGAGCGAATTCGTCGCAGGAGAAATTTGGCGAATTTTCACACCCATGTTTCTTCACTTCAGTTTCTTTCATATCCTTTTTAACATGTGGTGGTTGCATGACCTTGGCAGCCAAATTGAAAAGAAAAAAGGTCCCAAGCATTTCATCAGTTTTGTTCTCATCTTGGCTGCAGTTTCGAACTTGACCCAATTTTGGATGGAGGGTCCGGCCTTTGGTGGGATGTCCGGGGTTGTGTATGGGCTGTTCGGTTACATCTGGATAAAATGCAAATATGACCCGGGTGATGGATTTTTCCTCGATCCCTTCGCTTCCATACTCATTTTCGGGTTCTTGATCTACGGATTTGCAGGCGGTGGCGCAGGAGTTGCCAATTGGGCCCACGCAGGCGGGTTACTGGTGGGATTGGCGTGGGGTTACGGGTCGGCGTTGAGGTGGAATCTCGGCAAAAGCTAAGACCCCTAATCCTTAATCAACTCATATATGGCCAAGCCCGCTCGCAGGTTGGGCATGAATGAACAATGCTTTACCCAATCGCCTTGGTGAAAGACTTTCCGCCCGATTGCGAAAGCATTTCCGTCAACCTGAGAATCAGCGCAAAATTGCTCGAACTCTTCGATGGAAAAATGGTTTCTTAAGCCGCTTTTCTCCCATCTATCCGGATACACTTCGTTTTGGACTCTCTTTCCCCTTCCCAAAAAGTTCAAGCGGTTCCTCCAATACGCGTGATTAACGAAACTGACCGCAACTCTTCTGCCAACCCGTAATGCCTCCAGGATAACCGCTCCTGGCTCAGGCAGTTCCTCAACCATCCTTGAAAAAATAACCCAGTCAAAGGAGTCATCAGGCAGGTTGGCCAAGGCGTGACGAATATCTTGCTGATAAACGGAAACACCGCGTGCGATGCAAGAGATTGCCTTGGAGCGATCGAAGTCCACTCCCAAGCCCTGCACTTGCTTTGAATCTCGCAAGTATTCCAATAACATACCCCGCCCACATCCCAGATCCAAGACGCGTTGTCCGGAGGAAACCCAATCGTCAATCACCTTAAAATCAGCTTCTTTCTTAACCTCGTATCTGCTGCTTACTTGCCTGAACCTTCCAAGATTCTGCTCCTCTTCTTCCTTCTTATCCATACCGGAAAAAAAGACCCGCACCGCTCGATCAAAATCATCAGATCCTTTCAGAAAGGAATCGTGCCCATGCGTATCAGGCATTTCAAGGTAAGAAGCCTCCTTTCCCAACCGTTGCAAAGATTCCACAACCCATTGATTTTCACTTGGCGTGTAAAGCCAATCGCTTGAAAATGCAATTACCAGAACTTTGGATGAGACGTCTTTCAGGGTATCATCCAGACCATGCTTGCCAAACAAGTCGAAGCGATCGAGGGCACTTGTCAGTTTAAGATAGGTATTGGCATCGAAGCGATCGATGAACTTTTGAGCTTGGTATTCCAAATAACCGTTCACGACCTTGGTAAGATCTTCATTTTGCTTGCAGTCGGGAGTCTGTCGGAATTTCTCTTCCATTCCCAAGTCGGAAAGGTAAGTTATATGGGCCATCATTCTAGCCACTCCCAAACCATGGAAAGGCCCCTTATCCACACCATAATCCCCTTGATTCCACGCCTCGTCTCCACGGATGGCCTGTCTACCGACTTCATTGAAAGCAATGGTTTGGGCACTATGTCGAGGGGTTGCCGCAATGACCAATCCCCGCTCTACGAAACTTGGGTAATCGACAATCCACTGAAGAGTTTGCATTCCCCCCATACTGCCTCCCACGACTGCAAACAATTTTCGAACGCCCAAATGATCCAAAAGCTTCTTTTGGGCGTGGACCATGTCATGGATCGTGAATTCCGGGAAATCCATACCATACCATTCCTTTTCTTGGCCTGGCTTAAGGCTTGCCGGGCCCGTCGATCCTTGGCATGCACCCAAACAATTTGAGCACACTACATAGAACTTATTGGTATCGATGGCTTTCCCAGGCCCAATCACATCATTCCACCAGCCTGGCTTTCGCTCCAAATCACCTGTTTTGGGATCTTTGCGAATTCCCGCAGCATGGTGATCCCCAGTCAAGGCATGGCAGACAAGCAAGGCATTCGATCCGTCCTCATCAAGGATTCCATAAGTTTCGTAGGCCAACGAGAAAGTCTCCAGTCGCCCGTTTTCCAATTCAAATGGATCTTCATGGATATAAGTATGAGATTGCACAAGCCCTATGTGCTTAGACTCGTCCAAATACTCTTCTGTTTTCTTATCGGCCTTCATGAAATTTGGAACCATCAAGGATTCCAATCGATTCATCCTAAGAGGAAATTTCCTCAAGCAAAGCTTCGTTCATGTCATAATTCCCATGAACGGCCTTAACGTCTTCCAAGTCTTCCAGGCTCTCGATTAACTTGAGTATCTTCCGCGCAGTTTCGTGGTCGCTGATCGGAACCAAGTTGTTCGGCAAATAGGCAAGTTCAGAGGAGTCCGTCTCAATTCCCGCTTTATCAAAGGCTTCCGCCAATCGATCGTACTGACTGGTTTCACAAATGATCTCATAATGCTCCTTTTCGGTGACAATGTCCTCCGCATCATTCTCAAGGGCCAATTCAGTCAAGGAATCTTCGTCCATTTTATCGCGGCTCAAGAGAATTTGGCCTTTTCTCTTGAAGTTGAAGGCCAATGCCCCCGCGCCGGCCAGGTTTCCACCTCCTTTCGAGAAGGTACTGCGCACCTCGGAGGCAGAACGGTTTTTGTTGTCTGTCGTAACCTCCACGATTAAGCCAACCCCTCCCGGAGCGTAGCCTTCATACAAAAGTTCCTCAATGGTGACGCCCGCCAGTTCACCCGTTCCCTTTTTGATGGCCCGTTCGATATTATCCGCGGGCATATTAGCCTGCTTGGCCTTTGTGATAAGGGTTCGAAGCCTAGGATTGAACTCGGGGTCTTTTCCGCCGTCACGCGCCGCTAGAGTGAGTTCCTTGCTGATTACGCTAAAGATTTTTCCACGCTTTGCGTCAACCGCCGCCTTGTGACGCTTGGTTGTAGCCCATTTACTATGCCCTGACATATGAAAGTAAGCAAAAAAGGAACCAATATCTTGTCAAGAATCCTTATTGCTTAAGTTTTTCAAAAACTCATAAGCCTGATCGAGCCTATCCTTTTTGTCCAAGGCTTGCCTTCTTTTGGCTGCATTCATCTCGGATAATCTTTTTTCGGAATAATTGGAGGCTCGCTCCTTGTATTTACTATCCAATTCCTTTGGGTTGACCTCTCCCTTCATCCTCAGCCCCAATTGGTTGCGACTCTTTCTTTCTTCATCGCTTAATTCAACGCTGAGGTTCCTCGTTTTCGAGGAAGTGGTCGGTTCTACCTGATCATCTAGTCCCTTGGTGGAGTTATCTCCCCTAATGGGCTCTTTTTTTGTAACCAGAGTTTGCAAGATCGTCATAAGGTTTTGCACGGTCCAATAAAGAACCAATGCGGAAGAGAAAAAATATAGGAAAATGAGAAACATAAAAGGCATGAATCGCATCATTTTTGCATTAATCCTTTGCGCTTCGCTCATTTCGGGTCCCATCTGCATAGGGTTGAGTTTCATTTGCAACCATTGCGTTGCCACCATGAAAATGGGTAGAAGATTAATCGAAAACCCATGGAGCGTGGTGACCTTGTCCTGCTCGGACAAATCGTCTGCCCACAAGAAGGACTGTCCGTACAATTCCGCCGCAGAGCGCAACATCCAAAACATTCCCAAGAAGATCGGGATTTGGATCAAAATCGGCCAACATCCCGCGAAAGGGTTCACCTTGTTTTCCTTATAAAACTTCATCATTTCCTGATTCAGCTTTGTGGAATTTCCCTTGTGCTTCTCACGCAACTTTGCCATTGGCCCCTGCAATGCCTGCATTTTCTTTTGCGAGCGAGTGGCTTGAGCGGTTAACGGCCAAAGGATTAGCTTTACTATTATCGTAAGTACAATGATCCCAAGACCATAACTGCCCAACATTCCGCTCAGAAAGTTCAAAGCCCAGCTCAAAGGTTCGGAAATCCACCAAAAGATTCCAAATTGCATGACTTTCTTCTGATCGGCTCCCAAGCTTTTCAGACCCATGTAGTCCTTGGGTCCGGCATAAACCTCAAAGTGATATTCCTTGGATGCTCCCGGTTCCAGAAAGCCCAATGGAAAAGACATCGAACCCTTTACCCCGACCGGATCTTCTTCACCTTGGGCCCGAATCGATTGACCCGATATTCGGACGTCCGCCATATCCTTTTTTGGCCTAACTAGGTTGACAAAGAACTGATTGTTTACGCAGGCCCACCGCGCCTGAGACAAATACCGAGTTTCCATGCGACCGCTCGGACCCATTTCATTCACTTGAATGAATTCGTCTTTCTCACCGTCTATCCTCCCGCTGCAGGTGGCGCAGGAACAGCCTTCGGGAAGGGCGGGGCCGGAGTTGTAGTATCCCACGTTCAAATAAGTCGAGGCGTAATCGAATGGATTGTAATCTCTTTCAATTTTCTTCGCAGTTCCAAGATTCAGCCGCAAGCGGTCCAGACCAAGAGCTTGTGAACCTATGTTGGTGATTAGAATCGAATGATCGAATTGATAGCCATTGCCTGAACTTCTGGTGTAGGTTCTTTCTATGCGTAACTTTTTTCCGGATTCCCATCGGTAGATGACCTTATCAGGTGTTTTTTCAACTAGATCGAATGCAAGCGGTTTGCCGATCAAACCCTTGATCAAGTTTCCATTTTCATCTTCGAAAGAAAGGCCAAGAAAAGGCTCATCCGGATGTTCCATGGAAAACTCTCTGCTCAATCTATCTATCTCGTTTAGCTCGACTTTTCTGATGGCTCCCGAGATGTTGGAGAATTGCAAAGTGGAAAAATCATTGGCCATGCCTTGAAAAAGCTGCTCTTCGGGCGCTTTCTCAAGGACCTCAAAGGCATCCTCCCCGCGGTTATCCGCATGGGGCTTCGGGTCCTCGATCGTCAGCTCTTCGCTTGGTTGTTCTTGTTGGAGTGATTGCGTTTCCTCAGGAGGTTGGTTTTCATCCCAAAGCCCTTCTTCGACCGATCGTTCCCGGGCAACTTCACCTTGCTGCCAAAGCAAATAAAAGGCAGCCAGTAGAAATCCTATTCCAATCAAGTAATTTTTCATTTTTCCATAAAAGTAGAGGCGATCAATTTTAGAAACCTTTTCCGGAGTTCGCCATAAGATAAAGCAAGGGATTCGGTACGAGGAAGTACTACGATATGAGATCCGGGTTTGACGAGATGTTGGCTTTGCCTAAAGAGCTCTCGCATTCTCCTTTTGGCAAGGTTTCGACGCACCGCCCCTCCCAGTCTTTTCGTGGCAATAATTCCAATTTTCTTAGATCCGACGGATTCGTCAACATAGCCTTGCACCCAAAGGGCATTGTCGCGAAACCGCATACCCTTACGCTTAACTTGCTTGAATTCGAAGGATTTTCTCAACCGCATCCGTTGAGACAAGCGATTCGAGACAATCGTCAATGGGGGAGATTCCTAATATTTAGCGAAATCTTCGAGCAACCGATGCAGTCAATTTGGCTCGTCCTTTTCGCCTACGGTTTTGAAGCACTTTTCTACCAGCGCTTGTTTGGTTGCGTTTGCGGAAGCCAAACTTGCGAGCTCTGCGTAGTTTGGAGGGGTTGTAGGTTGGTTTCATAAGAAAAACCGAAGAAATTATAGAACATCGACGTAAAGTCAAACATTCAGAGGTTGATATTCCAAATCGTTTGGTCTTGCGAAAAGAAATATTTCTTTCATAATTGGAATCTTGTTGTCCCGTTCGTCTAGTCAGGTCCAGGACACCGGGTTTTCATCCCGGCAACAGGGGTTCGAATCCCCTACGGGACGCCATATTTTTCTCCCAATTTGCGTTCGGAATTTTTTATCTTAGAAAAGGAATATGTCCGTAACCGCCTCCCAAATCTTAGTTAGAGGAGCAAAACAAAACAATTTAAAGTCCTTGGATCTGGACTTGTCTCCCGGAGAAATCACGGTTTTCACTGGATTGAGCGGTTCGGGTAAAACCACTTTGCTCTTTGATGTGATCCACGCCGAAGGTCAGAGAAAATACGTGGAGACTTTCAGTCCTTACGTAAGGCAATTTCTGGATACCCTGCCAAGACCTGAGGTGGATGGGGTGTTCAATATCCGCCCTTCGATATCAGTCGAGCAAAAGAACACGATCCGAAATTCTCGATCCACTGTGGGTACTATGACGGAATTGTGCGATTATTTCAAAGTGTGGTTTCCCCAAGTTGCCGAACTTTTCGATCCCAGTTCAGGTAAAAGAATTGTTTTTGAAAGCCCAGAGACATTGGCCAAGGGCCTGCTTGGCAAAAAAACCAAAGAGTTGGTTTACGTCGGTTTTATCGTGGAAAAGCCAAAATCCCTGGGACAGAAACCATTCTTGAACCATCTCATAAAAACCGGATACGGTCGAATTCTGACGAGCGATGGCTATCAAAGGATCGAAGATTGCCAAGATTCAATCAAACTCGGAAAGGAAGTTTTTGTGGTTGTGGACCGCTTGACCACTCGGCCATCAAATCGCAACAGACTCGTCGAAGCAATCACCACAGCCACCGGCGGTGGCTTTGGATGCGGGCAGGCTCGTGATTCCGAAGGTTGCTTGATTGCTCATTTGCATGAAGGATTGAGATCACCCGAAGATGGCAGAATTTTTGCACAACCATCCCCGTCCATGTTTTCCTTCAATTCTCCCATTGGGGCATGCTCGCAATGCAAGGGATTTGGACGAGTGATCGAAATTAATCCGGAATTGGTTGTTCCCGATTCGAATCTTTCCATCCGCGAGGGAGCCATCCGTCCATTTAACGGGAAGGTATATGGTCATTGCCAGAATGACCTGCTTGAAAATGCTCGGATGATCGGACTCAGGGATGACCTTCCTTGGTCCGCGTTGTCCGAAGAGGAAAAAACTTTCGTTTGGGAGGGAGATCCCAATTACTCAGAGGGGAACGGCAAGTGGTACGGAATCAATAAGTTCTTCAAATGGCTTGAAAAGAAAACCTACAAAATGCATGTCCGGGTTTTTTTATCGAAATACCGAGGTTATTTCACTTGCCCATCCTGTTCCGGAGATCGCCTAAAGAACGAGTCTCTTCTTTGGCAATGGCGCAAATTCACCCTTCCCCAACTGTACCGACTTCCAGTTGACGAACTTTATGCTCTGATTGAAAAAGTCCCGCTTTCCGGCAACCCAAAATCCGACGTCTCCCTACAGGGGATCAAAACCCGTTTGGAATACTTGCAAATGGTTGGGCTTGGTTACCTGTCCCTCGATCGAGCCTCCAACACCCTAAGCGGAGGTGAAACCCAACGCGTTAACCTTACCGCCTGTCTTGGCGCTTCCCTTACGGATACTCTCTTTGCTCTCGATGAACCCACCATTGGTTTGCACGACCAAGACATTGGTAAACTGATTCAAATTCTGAGAAGTCTCGCGGATGCGGGCAATTACGTTTGCGTAGTCGAACATGACGAGCAGGTCATTCGAGCCGCCGATAAGATTATAGAACTTGGACCGAGCGCAGGAGCCCATGGCGGGGAAATCATTTTCGACGGAACCGTTGCTCGAATGCTAAGATCCACACGCTCCCTAACGGGAAAGTGGTTGAACAATAACCCCAGTCGAAACAAAGGAGATTTAAAAGATATCACAAATCCAAAGGTTTCGAAATACTTGCGCATCAAAAAAGCCTCCCGGCACAACCTGAGAAACTTCAGTCAAAGCATTCCCTTGGGCCAATTCGTGTGCATTGCGGGAGTCTCCGGTTCGGGTAAATCAACTTTACTCAATGAAATCATCCACGATGGTT